>NZ_JBHYVB010000196.1:0-21365 GCF_042750115.1 Streptomyces sp. NPDC059455 | reverse complement strand
CACATGGACCCCGGGTTCTGGGGCGAAGCCCCACACGCGGCGGAGCCGCCTATCGATGCTGCGGGAAGGGGCGGGGAGGGGGAAGCATCCGGCTCGGGCTCGGCCCGGGGCCGTACGCCGAGGATCACCGCGATCAGCGGCAGCGCCGCCAGCCCGTTGGCCAGGTACAGCCAGCGCAGCGCCCCCACCGGGGTGGCCGCGCCGTGCAGCGCGAGCCCGGCCGCGACCGAACCCAGCCCGATCCCGGCGTTGTTGACGATGTGCCGGATGGTGAAGGCCGAGCGGCGGCCGCTCTCGGGGACGGCGGTGTCCACGATGCCCACGATCGAGGCGTAGAAGAGCCCGAAGCCCGCACCGACGCACACCCCCGAGGCGAGCACCAGCGCCACCGAACCGGCGGGTGCCAGCAGGGCGTACCCGACCGCGAGCGCCGCGCCGCCCAGCGCGCCCACCCGGTGCGGGCTGCCCCGGTCGGCCAGCGGCCCGCCGGCCAGGGCGGCGGCGAAGCTGGCCGCGGCCATCGCGATGAAGTAGCCGCCCGCCGCCCGGCCGCCGAGCCCCAGCAACTGGCTGATGTAGATCGAGGTGAACGGGAAGCACAGCCCGTTGCCCAGGCTGGAGAGCAGCAGCGCGCCCATGAGCAGGCCGAAGCGGCGCCCCAGGGGCGTACGGGGCGCCGTGGCGCGTATGGCCGTCACGAGGTGAGCGCGGCCCGCACCTTGAGCAGCTCCTCGACCCTGCGCAGGTCGTACGGGGCCGGGAGGGAGAGCACCACATGGACCGCCCCGGCCTCGGCGAACCCCTCGACCAGCGGCAGCTGGTCCGGGTTGACCATCACCGTACGGGCCACCGCGCCCGGATCCCGGCCGACCCGTTCGCACCACTCGTCCAGCACGCCGCCCAGCTCGCGGAACTCGGCGACCGGGTCCTCGGAGGCCCAGCCGTACCAGTTCCACCAGTCGGCCTCGCGGGCCACCAGCTCCAGGGTGCGCCGCCGCCCGGCGCCGCCGATCAGCAGCGGAAGCGGGCCCGCCGGGCCGGGGTTGAGCTTGGCCAGCCGCTCCTTGACGGCGGTGACGGACGCGGCGAAGGCGTCCATGCGCCCAGCCGGTCCGGGGAAGGGCAGCCCGTACTCGGCGTGCTCGGCCTCGAACCAGCCCGCGCCAAGACCCAGCACCAGCCGCCCGCCGCTGAGCTGGTCGACGGTGCGGGCCATGTCCGCCAGCAGATGCGGATTGCGGAACGCGGTGCAGCTCACCAGCGGCCCGATGGTGGCCCGCTGGGTGTCGACCGCCATCGCGGACAGCAGCGACCAGCACTCGTAGTGGCGCCCGGCGGGGTCGCCGGTGTGCGGCAGGAAGTGGTCCCAGGTCCACAGCGAGTCGACCCCGATGGCGTCGGCCTCCCGCCACGCGGTGCGCAGCTCGGCGATTCCGGTGTGCTGGGGGTGGAGTTGGACGCCTACGCGCAGGGACACGGAGGGGAATCCTTTCTCGTGGCGGTTCGAGTCTCTTGGTGGTTCGAGTCTCTTGGTGGTTCGAGTCTCTTGGCGGTTCGAGCGAAAGCGCTGTGCGGCAGCGCCGCGGAGGGGGCGCCGCGGGCGGCTACGGCGTGACGACGACGCGGTAGACGGGCGTCTCCGCGGCCTGTTTGAGCGCCTTCTCGACCTCGTCCAGCGAGTAGCGTGCCGTGACCAGCGTCTCCAGCCGCCCGGACAGCTGCCCGCCGCGCAGCAGTTCGGCGGCGGCGCGCCAGTCGTCCGGCTCATGGCTGAAGGAGCCGGTGACGGTCAGCTGGCGGCGGTGCACCTCATAGCCGGGGAGCTCGGCGGGCGGGCCGCCGGGGCCGCCGCCGTAGAGGACGATGGTGCCGCCGTCGGCGACCGCGACGAGCGCCGAGGCGATGGCCTCCTTGGACGCGATGGTCACGAAGACCACGTCGGCCGGGGGCAGTTGGTCGACGTCCTCGGGGGTGACGGCCGCGTCGGCGCCCGCCGCCGCGATGGCGGCCAGCCGCTGCTCGTCCCGTTCGACCACCGCGACGCCGCGGGCCTGGAGACGCGCGGCGACGGCGAGATGGAGATGGCCCATGTAGCCGGCGCCGATGACGGTGACCCGGTCCCCGGCGCGGAAGCCGCCGCGGCGCAGCGAGTGGACCACACAGGCCAGCGGCTCGCCCATGGCGGCCACGGCGGGGTCGGTGTCGCCGACCGACCACACCCGGGAGGCGGGCAGGGCGATGTACTCGGCGAGCCCCGCGCCCATGGTGATCGCGCCGTCCTCCCGCTTGTGCCCCTGGAGCGCGACGCAGATGGCGGTCTGGCCGCGCCGGCAGCTGCGGCAGGCGCCGCAGCGCGGCAGTCCGTCGAGGGCGACGAGGGAGCCGACGGCGGGTATGTCCTCCAGCGCGGCGGCCTTGGCGCCGATCCGCTCGACCCAGCCGGATATCTCATGTCCGGCGGCGGCGGGGTAGACCGTCATCCGGCCCGCGTAGAGATTGGCCTCCATGGTGCAGATGCCGCAGGCCGCGATGCGTACCAGCACCTCGGAGTCACCGATGTCGGGGACAGGTATCTCTCTGGTCTCCACCTGGCCTGCCGCCGTGATGACAGCTGTCCGCATGTGAACTGCCTTCCCCGTTTACGGATGTTGTGCCGGGAGGCTATGCCGGGGCGGCGGGGGTGGCAAGGAAGAAGGATCACATGCTGGATCGTGCTCCGGAAGATGTCTTGCGGAAGCCCCACCAGACGATCAGGGCTCCGGCCGCGGCGGCGGCCGCGCCGACGACGGAGGCCACGTGCATGGCGTGGACGAACCCCTCGTCGGCGATGTCCGACAGCCGGGGCAGCCGCATCTTCGCGCCGAGCAGCCGGGTGGCCTCGGGCGACTCCGCGGCGCCGTCGGCGGCGCGGGACGGCAGTCCGTTCAGGCGCGGGGTGACCCGGTCGCGGTAGACGCTGACCAGGACCGAGCCGAGGACCGCCACCCCGAGGACCCCGCCGATCTGCCGCAGCGAGTTGTTGACGGCGGAGCCCGCGCCGGTCCGGTCGGCGGGGAGGATCGCCATGATGGCCTCGGTGGTGGGGGCGACGGCCGCGCCCATGCCCAGGCCCTGGAGGATGAGGAAGACCCAGAACAGCGGCAGTCCGCTGTGCTCGTCGAGGAACACGTAGGCGACGAATCCGAAGGTGGCGATCAGCATGGCCGCGGTGACGACCGGGCCCACCCCGTAGGCCCGTACCAGCTTGGCCGAGAGCGGGGCGCCCAGCAGCACGCCGAGGGCGACCGGGGCGATGGAAAGACCGCACTCCAGCGGGGTCTGGCCGTGGACGCCCTGGAGATAGAAGCTGGTGTAGTACATCGAGCCGTTGAGCCCGAAGAACGTGAGCATGACGGCGACGCTCGCGCCGGTGAAGCGGATGTCGCGGAAGAGCCGGACGTCGAAGCTGGGGTTGGCGACGCGCAGTTCGACGAGTACGAAGACCGCGACCAGCAGCACACCCCCGGCCAGCGCGCCGACGATGGCCGGGTCGGTCCAGTCGTTGCGGTGGCCGCCCTCGATGACGCCCCAGACGATGGCGAAGAGCCCGGCGGTGGAGAGCACCACGCCCAGCGGGTCGAACTTCTGCCGCACCCGGGTGACCACACCGGGCAGGAATACGAACGATCCGGCCACACACGCCACCACGATCGGCACGTTCACCAGGAAGACCGAACCCCACCAGAAGTGGTCGAGCAGTACTCCACTGAGCATCGGCCCGGTGGCGATCGCGATGGCACTGGAACCCGACCAGATGGCGATGGCGGTGGCCCGGTGCCGCTCGTCGAAGACCTGGGCGATCAGGGCGAGGGTCGCGGGCATGATCAGGGCGCTGCCGATGCCCATCGCGCCGCGGGCCACGATGAGTTCGGTGGCCGAGCCGGAGTAGGCGGCCCAGACGGAGGCCGCGCCGAAGAGCACCATGCCGGTGAGGAGTAAGCGGCGGTGGCCGTAGCGGTCGGCGAGCACGCCGCCGGTGAACAGCAGCACCGCGAAGACCAGGGTGTAGGAACTGATGCTCCACTGGAGCTGATTGGGGCTGGCGCCGAGCCCCTCGGTGGGGTCGGCCAGGGTCTTGAGGGCGACGTTCAGCACGGTGTTGTCCAGCCACACCGCGAGTTGGGACAGGACGAGCACCGAAAGCGCGAGCCATTGGCGACCGGTGGGGGAGTCCGAAGGACCGGCCTGGGTGGCATCGGTGGTCGCGGTGTTCTGTGCAGCCATGGGGGCGGCGCCTTTCGGGACCCAAGGCATGGTGGGGGGTCCGCGTCGTATGGCTAGGGATGGCGTGCTGGCTCTAGAGGAAGTTACCAATCCGCCGAGCGGAGGCGCAGCCCCTTGCCGGCACGGGGAGGTGTCGTGGCCGGAACGCGAGGGTATTTCCCGGCGGGAAGTGCCCCATAAGGAGCGATCTTCCTTGCCGTGTGCCAGGGGGCTCGTTAGTGTTCCCGGAAAGGGAACGGGGGTGTCCTTTGAGCCATTTCGGAATTCAACCAAATGGGCGAGTGCCTATTGACGGATTTGACGGGGAGGCGGGCGCGGGAGGCGCGGTTCGAACGGAGCCGGACATGGGTTCTGACAACCTGGAGGAGACTCTGGGCCAGGCGTTACGCCTCCTGGAGTCCGCCGTGCACCACCACCGCCGCTCCACGCTGGCCTCGGCGTCCGCCGAACTGCCGGTGGACGGGGAGGCCGTGGCCGGGTGGGTGGCGCGGCTGGTGCTGCGCGCCGAGCGGGATGTGATCTGGAGTCTGCCGGAGGTCATGGGCGAGGACCACGCCCGGCTCGTCGGGCAGACGCTCGCCCAGCTGGCGGGCAAGGGGGTCAGGACCCGGATGCTGTGCCCGCCGGCGGTCATCCGGGGCGCGGCGTGGCAGCGTTCGGTGGGCACCGTGGCGCGCCTGGAGGTGCGCGTCTTCGAAGGGGTGCGGCAGGAGTTGGTGGTCGTGGACGGCGCGGCGGTCATCTCGCCCGACGCCTCGCCGGGCGAGCCCGGCGGCTCCCACGCCTCGATGATCCAGAACTCGACCGTGGCCGATATGCTGCACCAACTGCTGTGCGGCATGTGGGACACGGCCCAGCGCCCGATGCGGCCGCTGTCGTTCGAGGGCGGTGCGCGCGGCCGGGTGCTGCGCGAGGTGCTGACGCTGATGGCGGAGGGCTACAAGGACGACGCCGCGGCGCGCAAACTCGGCCTTTCGGTGCGTACCTACCGTCGCTATGTGGCCGACATCATGCGGGACCTGCAAGTCGAATCGCGGTTCCAGGCCGGAGTGCGCGCCGTGCGCGCCGGGCTGATGGAGTCCGACCCCGACTAGGGGCGGGCCGTCGCACCGGGAAGGCAGCCGGGTTGTTGGCGGTTTGAACGTTATTGGCATGCTTCTGTCCGCCGACGACCTGGCAGCTTCCTGCAGATTCCATCTTCTGACCGCGGGGTAACCGGCTGTCGTCTGCAGCTTTATGACACGCCGACTAGTCGAACGCTGGTGTTCATCGGGCACGTGACAGCTAGTGGACTCTGGGGTTGTCCCCTCCCGGACCGGCGCCTAGCGTCAGCGGAAGCTTCGTCGCTTTGCCCATGCCCGAAAATGGAGGTGCGCGGTAATGACCGCCATCGTCGAAGAGCGTCGTGAAACCATCAAGGAAATCGTCACCGATATTCTTGAGATCGACCCCGACGAGGTCACCGAGACCAGTCTCTTCAAAGAAGAGCATGACGCGGATTCACTGCGTGCCATTGAAATACTCGCGGCATTGGAGAAAACCTTCAACATTGTCATAGACCAGTCCGAACTCAGCCGGATGGTAAACCTCCGGGGCGTCTATGAGGTTGTCTCCGACGCGGCGGGCTGGTGACCGCCGGATCCTGGCGGACTCCTCGGAAGGCAGGGCGAAATGCGTGGTGAGCCGGGTCGTAGGGTCGTTGTCACCGGCCTCGGGGCGGTGTCCGGCATCGGCATCGGCGCGGCGGAATTCCTCGCCGGACTGCGCGCCGGGAAGAGCGCGGCGGGGCCCATCACCGCGTTCGACACGGAGGGCTTCGACCGCTCTACGGCGTGTGAGGTCAAGGATTTCGAGCCGGACCGGTGGATTCGAAATCTCGATGTGCGGACGCTGGGCCGGGCGAGCCGGTTCTCGGTCGCGGCGGCCCGTATGGCGGTGGCCGACGCCGGATTCTCCGAGCCGGAGAGCGCGTTGCGCGACATCCCCTGTCTGATCTCCGTCGGCACGACCGACGGCGAGTCCAGGGACCTGGACCATCTGGTCGAGGAGGAAGTGGACCTGGGGCCCGAGCGGATGGATCCCACGGTCGCCCGGCGGGTGCCCGCGGGACGGCTGTCGAGCTCGATCGCCCAGGAGTTCGGCCTCACCCGCGCCGAGGCGGTCACCCTCCCCACCGCGTGCGCCGCCGGGAACTACGCGGTCGGCTACGGCTACGACGCCATCCGCGGCGGGGACGTGGACGTGGCGCTGTGCGGCGGGGCCGACGCGCTGTGCCGCAAGACCTTCACCGGCTTCTACCGCCTGGGCACCATCGCCCCCGAGCGCTGTCAGCCCTTCGACAAGGACCGCAAGGGCATCCTGACCGGCGAGGGCGCGGGCATCCTGGTGCTGGAGAGCCTGGAGTCGGCGCTGGCCCGTGGCGCCCGTATCTACGCCGAGGTGCTCGGCTACGGCCTCAACTGCGACGCGGACCACCCCGTGGCCCCCAACCAGGACAGCGTGGTCCGCTGTATGCGGCTCGCCCTGGAGAACGCCCGGGTCAAGCCGGACGAGGTCGACTTCATCTCCGCGCACGGCACCGGCACCAAGGCCAACGACATCACCGAGGCCCGCGCCATCCGCCAGGTCTTCGGGGACACCGCACCGCCGCGCACGGTCTCCATCAAGTCGATGATCGGCCATTCCATGGGCGCCGCCGGGGCCCTGGCCTCGATCGCCTGCTCGCTCGCGCTCACCGAGGGCTTCATCCCGCCGACCATCAACCATGAGCACACCGACCCCGAGTGCGGTCTGGACTGTGTCCCCAACCAGGCCGTGACAGCGGACCTGAAGGTGGTCCAGAACAACGGGCTGGCCTTCGGCGGCAACAACGCCGTCGTCATCTTCGGCAAGGCCCGAGCGGACTGGTCATGAGCCAGCTGGTGACGGGCGCGGGCGCGGTGGCGAGCGTGGGCGACGGCGTCGACGAGGTCTTCCGGGCCCTGTGCGCGGGCACCAGCGGACTCGGCGAACTGCGCGGCTTCGACCGGGAGCGGTACCGGACCCGGCACGCCTACGAGATCGACGACCGCCCCGCGCCCGGCACCGACCTCCCCGGCCGCGCCACCGACTGGCTGCTGCGCGCGGTCGGCGAGGCCGCGGCCCAGGCGGGGCTCGGCGAGGACCTGAGCGAGGTGCCCGTCCTCATCGGCACCGGGCTGCGGGAGCTGCGTTCGGCCGAGCTCGCCTGGCGCGACGGCACCCCCTTCGACATCGGCCGGCTGCACTTCGGCACCGCGCTGCGGACACGTTTCGGCGCGGTCCGCACCCACACCTTCTCGGGGGCCTGCTCGGCCTCCCTCTACGCGCTCGCACTCGCCGCCGACCTGCTGGCCACGGGCGCCGAGGACACCGTCGTGGTGGCCGGAGTCGACACCCTCACCGAGTCGATGTACGGGCTGCTGGACCGCGTCACCAGCGAACCCCCCGACCGCGTCCGGCCGTTCGACCGGGACCGCCGCGGGGTGCTCATGGGCGACGGCGCGGCCGCCGTGGTGCTGCGCCGGGAGGAGCCCGGTGCGGAGAGCCGCGCGCTCGGCCGGGTGCGCGCCGTCAGCATGAACTGCGACGCGAACCATGTGACCGCCCCCGACCCCCAGGGCATCGCGCGGGCGGTGTACGAGGCGCAGTGGCGGGCGGACGTCAAACCCGGCGACATCGACCTGGTGCTGCTGCACGGGACCGGCACCCAGCTGAACGACGCCGCCGAGGCGGCCGCCATCGCCGAGGTCTTCGGCCGCGAGGTCAGCGGGCCCCTGATGACCGCCATAAAGTGCATGACCGGCCACACCTCGGGCGGCTCCGGGCTGCTCAGCCTCATCGTCGCGCTGGAGTCCCTGGCCTCCGGCCGGGTGCCGCCCACCCTGGGCCTGGCCGAACCGCTGCCCGAGGCCGAGGCGTTCCGCTTCGTCCGGGAGGAGGCGCGGGAGGACAGGGATCTGCGGGTCGCGCAGATCGACGCGTTCGGCTTCGGCGGGGTCAACGCGGTCGCCATCGTCGAGAGGGCCGGCCGATGACGCATGGCCCCGGCGAAGTCGTCGTCACCGGCGTCGGCCTGGCCGTCCCCGGGGCCGGCACCCCCGAGGCGCTGCTGCGCCGCACCGCCTGCCCCGTCACCGGGCCCGCCCCCGAACCGTTCGACACCGCCGCCCGGATCGGCCGCCGGGGCCACCGCTACAAGGACCGGGCCACCCGGCTGGCGCTGTGCGCCGCGCTGGAGGCGCTGCGGAACGCCGGGCTGATCCCCTCCGACGGCGAGGAGGTGACCGTGCCCGGCGACACCATCGGCGTGGTCGCCAGCTCCAACCTGGGCAACCTCGACACCGCCTGCCTCACCGCCGCCGCCATCGCCGAGCGGTCGGCCGTGGACCTCAGCCCCATGAGCCTGCCGAACGCCTCCAGCAATGTGATCGCCTCCTGGGTGGCCATCCGCCACGGGCTGCGCGGCCCCAACCTGATGCTGTGCAACGGGGCGACCTCCGGCCTGGACGCCGTGCACTGGGGCGCCGCGCTGGTCACCGCGGGCCGGGTCCGGCGCGCGGTGGTGATCGGCGTGGAGACCCACAACGCCGTCGTGGAGGATCTGCTCGGCCGGTCCGCCGGTGAACTGCTGGACGGCGCGGCCGCCATCGTCGTCGAGGGCGCGCGCTGGGCCGAGGCCCGGGGGGCGCGAGCCGTCGCCGCCCTCGGGCCGTACGAACGGCGGGCCGGGCTCGGCGGCTGCGTCGAGGCCCTGCTGCCCGACGGCGCCGCCCCCGGCGTCTGGTTCACCCCCGAGCGTTACGCCGAGGGACCCGCCGGGGCCGTGCCGGTGCCGGGGGCCGTGCCGCGCTACGACGTCACCGGTGCGGTGGGCCGGGCCTCCGGGGCCCTCGGGGTGCTCCAGTGCGCGGCGGCCGTCGGCTGGCTGGCCCGCGCCGGGGCGGGGGCCGGAGCCGATCCGGAAGCGGGAGCGGGAGCCGGGAGCGCTTTCGGGGCCGCCGGTCCCGGGGCCGCGCCGGACCCGGTGCCCGCGTCCCGCCAGGCGCTGATCACCAGCGGGGACGACACCGCGGACGCCGTGGCCGGACTGCTGCTGCGCCCCGCGCCCGACCGGTGCCCCCCGCACCCCGCACGTGCCCCTCTTATCTCCATGGAGTGTTCCCGATGACCGCCGCCGCCCCGCCGATGTCGACCAAAGCCCTGCTGACGGATGTCACCACCGTCCGGCTGCGCCCGCGCTACGAGGGGTCGAACATCTGCACCTGGATCGGCTTCAAGCACGTCAACTACCTCGTCGAGGAAGCCGTGCTGGTGCACTTCGCGGATTCCGGTGCGCCCGCCCGGCGGCTGTACGAGGAGCACGGTCTCGGGCTGGACATCGTCGCGCTGGAGACCCGCATACTGCACGCCTTCCACATGGACGACGAGGCCGAGGCCGAGGTGGTGCCGGACACCGAGGACGACGACCGCACCCTCGGCTTCCGGGTGACCCTCCGCGTGGACCGCGACGGCTCGGTCCTCAAGGCCGTGGCCGCCAAGGTGCGGGTCTCGCTGCGCGCCGACACCTATCTGCCGGAGGCCGGCGAACCCCCCGCCGAGTTCGCGCCCTTCGTGGTGGACCGGCTGGGGGCCGAGGCGCGCACGGGCGAGCTGGCGCCGGTCCGGATGCCGCTGGCGGACGGGGACGAAGCCGCCGTCCTGGCGTCGCTGACCGCGGGCCGCAACGCGTACGCCTGGAAGTGGAACATCCCGTACCCCTACTGCCACTTCACCGAGCGGCTCCAGATGTCCGGCTATCTGCGGCTGCTGGAGGAGGCCAAGGACCGCTTCGTCCTCGACCGCGGCATCTCCATCAAGACCCTGCTGGACGACCGCAAATGGATACCGGTCGTCCCCCAGTCCTCGGTGCGCGTCATCGACGAGGCGGTGATGGAGGAGAACCTCTACTCCGTCTACACGGTCGAGGAGATCTTCAAGGACCTCACCTACACCGCCCGGATGGACTGCTTCGTGGTCCGCGACGGCGCGCTCACCCTCACCGCCACCGGCCGGATCACCCACGGCTACGCGGTGATCGACAGCCGCAGCGACTGGCGGCTGGTCCCCTTCGACCGGCGGGTGCTGGACGCGCTCGGCGGAGAACAGAGCGGTACCTGATGGACGACGTACTGGTCACCGGCCTCGGCGCGCTGTCCCCGCTGGGCGCGGGCGTCGCCGCCTTCTGGCGCGGGATGCACAAGGCGGGCACCGCGCCGTCGCGGGTCCCCGATCCGCTCGCCCATATGGACCATCCGCTGATGTACCTGGTGCCGGAGGCCGACCTTCCGGACGGGCCCGGGGAGCAGGACGGGCTGCCGCTCGGGCGCGGCTCGCGGTTCGCGCTCGCGGCGGCGCGCGAGGCGGTCGCCGACGCGGGGCTCGCCGCGCTGCCGGGGGCCTCCGGGGCGCCGGGGCCGGGGGCCGGGCCGGGTACGGGGCCGTACGCCGCGGGGCCGTACGCCGCGGACGGTGGGCTCGATCCGCGCCGGGTGGCCGTCGCCCTCAGCACCGGTATGGGCGACACGGATCTGCACGAGGGCTGGTGGACCGGCGAGGCCCCGGCATCCGGCCGCTGGGCGCCCCCCTTCCCGCTGGCCTCGGTGGTCGGAGCGTGGTTCGGCGCCCAGGGCGTCAACACCTGCGTCAGCAACGCGTGCGCCGCCAGCGGCTACGCGCTCTCGGTGGGCGCCGATCTGATCCGTTCCGGCGAGGCCGACGTGGTCATCGCGGGCGGCGCCGAGGCGTACTCCCGGGTCGCCCTGGCCTGCTTCAACCGGCTGGGCGCCATCGACCCCGAGCGCTGCCGCCCGTTCGCCGTCGAACGGCAGGGCACCGTCTTCGGCGAGGGTGCCGCCGTGCTCGTCCTGGAGTCCGCCACGCACGCCCGCGCACGCGGCGCGCGCACCGTCTACGGCCGTCTGGCGGGCGCCGGCTGGAGCTGCGACGCCTACCACGCGACCGCCCCCGAGCCCTCCGGGGAGCAGATCGAGCGCGCGATGCGCGAGGCGCTGCGGGAGGCGGGGGCCGGGACCGGATCCGGGTCCGGGTCCGGGGCCGAGTCGGGCGGGCTGGGGTTCGTGATCCCGCACGGCACCGGCACCGAGCTCAACGACGTGGTGGAGAGCCGGGTGCTGGACGCGCTGACCCCCCGTACGCCCCTCTACAGCGTCAAAGCGCTCATCGGGCACACGGGCGGCGCGGCGGGCGCCTTCGCCGCGCTGGCCGCCAGCTTGGTGTTGCGCCACAGGACGCTGCCGCCGAACGTGCCGGTCGGCGAGCAGGACCCGGAGTGCGCGGTGCCGCTGCCGTCCGGCTCCGCGCCCATGACCGGGGCGTACGGGCTGGTCAACGCCTACGCCTTCGGGGGCAACAACATCTCGCTCGTCTTCGGGGAGGCCGCCGCGTGAACGACGCACGTGCGGCCGCCGGGCCGCGGATGGTGACGAAAGCCGCGCCTCCGCGCCGCGCGGGCGGAGAAGCGAACGAGGAGGCAGCGCGCGACGAACCGGCCGTCGGCCTGGTGGTGACGGGCATCGGCACCGTGGGCGCGGACGGCTTCGACTTCCGTACGGCGCTCGGCCGGCACGGCTACAAGTACCTGCCCGCCGCCTCCCAGTACTTCCTCGCCGCGGCCAAGCGCGCGCTGGCCCAGGCGGGGCCGGACGCCCTGGACGCGGTCGGGCCCGAGGAGCGGGGCGCCGCGGTGGGCACCAACAGCGCGGCCGTCGCCCTGCACCACACGATGGACCGTACGGTCACGGCCACCGGGGCGGCCGACCTGTCGCCGGTCACCGCGCCCTACTTCTCCATCAACCTCTTCGGCAGCCGGCTGGCCACCGAACACGACCTCAAGGGCTTCAACCTCACCTTCACCAGCCCCCGGGTCGCGGGCCTGGAGGCGCTCCAGACCGGCCAGCGCGCCCTCGCCACCGGCCGGGCCCGGCGGCTGCTGGCCGGGGCCACCGAGGAGGCGCTGCCCGACGGCGAGCCGGGGGCGGACACCTCGGAGGCCGGAGCCGTCGCGCTGGTGCTGGAGCCCGAACCGGCCGCCCGGAGCCGGGGGGTGGCGGCGCTGGGCCGGGTGGGCGTCCGCTCGTTCTTCCTGCCGCCCAAGGCGGCCGCCTCCGCCGAGGGGGCCGAGCACGCCGCGGCGCTGCTGCGGGACGCGCTGGACGCCCTGGGCCACCGGCCGGACCGGCCGCTGGCCGTCACCGCCGTCCTCGACGGCTCCCCGGTCGGCGAGGCCATGGCGGCGGCGCTGGACGAGAAGGCGCTGGGCGGGCGGGCCCTGGCGGGGCAGCCCGAGCGGGTCCCGGCGGGCGCGGGCGCCCTGGAGCCGGTGGCACGCGTGGCCGCCGCCCTCGCCGCCCCGGACGGCCACCCCCACGCCGTGGTCACCGCGGCGGCCGAGGGGAACGCCGCCGTCTGCCTGATCACCCCCGGCGACGCGAGCGCCATCCCGGGCGCGTCCGCCGGGACCGATGCGAACGTCATGCCGGGCGCGCCCGCCGGGACCGAAGCGAGCGCCATCCCGGGCGCGTCCGCCGGAGCCGACGCGGGCGCCATCCCGGACACGTCCGCCGAAGCCGACGCGGGCGCCGGAAGCGAGCAGCCGATGAGCGGACGACGGAGGGCGAGCGACCGATGATCACCCGTCTCGAAGGTTCCTGGTGCCTGGTCCTGGGCGCCTCCAGCGGTATGGGCCTGGCCATCGCCCATGAACTGGCCCGCGAGGGCGTCCACATCCTCGGCGTCCACTTCGACACCACCGACGGCCAGGAGAAGGCCGCCGTCGCCCGGGAGGAGATGCGCGGCCAGGGCGTCGAGGCCCACTTCTTCAACGCCAACGCCGCCTCCGCCCGCACCCGCGAGGAGCTGCTGCCCCGGTTCGAGGAGCTGACCGGCGGTACGGGCATCCGGATCGTGGTGCACTCCCTCGCCTTCGGCACCCTGCTGCCGTACGTCGGTGCCGAGGGCGAGGACAGCCTGACCACCCGCCAGATGAACATGACGCTCGATGTGATGGCGCACTCGCTCGTCTACTGGACCCAGGACCTGTTCACCGCGGGGCTGCTGCGCCAGGGCGCCAAGGTGTACGCGATGACCAGCGCCGGGGGAGTCCGGGTGATGCCCCACTACGGCGCCGTCTCCGCCGCCAAGGCCGCCCTGGAGTCGCATGTGCGCCAGCTCGCCCTGGAGCTCGCCCCCTCCGGCATCGCCGTCAACGCGCTGCGCGCCGGGGTCACCCCGACCCCGTCCATGGAGCGCATCCCCGGCAGCGACCGGCTCGCCGCCCACGCACGGGACCTCAATCCGCACCGGCGGCTGACCCGGCCCGAGGACGTCGCCGAGGCGGTCTCGCTGCTCTCGCGCACCGACTCCTCCTGGATCACCGGCAATGTGATCGGCGTGGACGGCGGTGAGCTGCTGACATGACGGCCCATCTGCTGATCGAGAGCGGCGGGCCGCAGACCGGACCCGCCTGTGAGCGGTTCCTCGGCGATGCCGCGCGGCTGGCCAGGGACGGCCACCAGGTGGTGCTGTTCCTCGTGGAGAACGGCGTGACCGCCGCCGTCCCCGGCACCGCCCCGGGCATCGAGACGTTCCTGGGCGACGGCGGCGAACTGTGGGTGGACACCTTCTCGGCCGCCCAGCGCGCCCTGCCCGCCGCCGATCTGACGCCCCGGGCGCGGCTGGTGGAGATGGACGACGTGGCCGCCAAGCTGCTGGAGCCGCGGATCAGGGCGGTGTGGCACTGATGCCCAGGCCCGTCCCCCGTACCGATGTACTGCTCAACCTCTTCGGCACGCCCCACCAGACCGACCTGGTCACCTCGGCGCTGCGGCTGGCGTCCGCGCTGCTGCGCCGGGGCGCCCGGGTGCAGATCTGGACCTGCGGCGACGCCACCCGGCTGACCGGCGCGGCCCTCGGCGACACCAAACCGCGCGACTACACCGACCTGGGGCGCGAGCACCCCTCCACCGCCCGCGTCGTCCGCGAGCTGATCGAGGACCACCCCGACCGGCTGTACTGGTACGTGTGCCGCTTCTGCGCCGAGGAGCGCGGCGCCGCCGACCAGATCCCGCAGGTCCGCACGCGGGCGCCGTTCGTCTTCGCCGAGCATGTGAACGCGGCGGACAAAAGCCTGCTCATGGGGGTGTGCTGAGCCATGGGCGACCAGGCGCGCTGGCTGCTGATCGTGGAGAAGGCGTACCGGGGCTCGATCGAGACCCAGTACGCCGACGTGCTGTACTGCGTGCCCGATCTGCACCGGCAGAGCGGCGGCTGCGATCTGGCGCTGCGCGGCCCCGCCGCCGGCTACGCCCTCGACACCGGCCCCCGGCCCTCGCTGCGCCTCGGCGGCCGCACCCTGGACACCCTGCCCCATCCGCCCACTTCCGTGGCGAAACTGCTGGCCGCCGGGGTGACCGTGCTGGTCGAGGAGGACGGTCTGGCCGCGCTCGGCCGCACCGCCGCCGAGCGGCTGCTGCCCGGCGTACGCGTCATCGGGGGCGACGACCTCGCGGCCCGCTGGCCTTCCTACGAACAGGTGTGGTTCCTGTGACCCGCCGCCCCTCCCACAGCCCCTTGGCCTCAACCGAAGGAGTACCCGAACCCATGGTCAACGCCCCCTCCGGGGCAGCCCCGGTCATCTCGGCATGGACCGCCGTATCGCCCCTGGGACTGCGCGGGGCCGACTTCACCGCGGCCCTGCGGTCCGGCCGCTCGGCCGCCCGGCCGCTGGACCCCGAGGAGTGGTCGGCGCCGTTCCGCGAGGCGAGTCTCGTGCCCGACTTCCACATCCGGCAGATCCTCGGCCGCAAGGGCACCCGCTCCATGGACCGGGCCACCGGACTGGCCGTCACCGCGATACGCCATCTGCTGACCGGGGAACGGGAGTACGGCGAGGGCGAGCGGCTGCCGGGGGTCGGCGAGGAGACCGGTCTCGCGCTCGGCACCAGCACCGGCTCCGCCCAGAGCATCATGGACTTCACCCGGGACTCGCTGGTGGGCGAGAAGCCCTTCTACGTGGACCCGGCCCGGTTCCCCAACACCGTGATGAACTGCGCGGCCGGCCAGTCCGCCATCTGGCACGGGCTCAGGGGCCCCAACACCACCATCGCGGGCGGCCGCGCCACCGGGCTGCTCGCCCTGCGGTACGCGGTGCGGCTCCAGCGGGCCGGACGGGCCACGGCCGTGCTGTGCGGGGCGGTCGAGGAGTTCTCCTCGGCCCGCGCCTGGCTGGAGTGGCACGCCCGCGCGGACCAGAACAGCGCCGCCGTGCTCGGCGAGGGCGCGGCCGTATGGCTGCTGGAGCCCGACGCCTCGGCGCGCGAGCACGGCCGCGAGGGGCTCGCCGAGGTGGTGGGCCTGGAGTTCGGCTGCGCCGCGGACGCGAAGGCCGCCCGTACGGTGCTCGCCGAGGCGATCGGCCGGCTGCTGGACCGCACCGGGGTGACCCCCGGCGAGCTGAGCGCCGTCGCCGACTCCGGCGCCCCCGGCGCCGAGGGGGAGGCCGAGCTCGCCGCCCTCGCCGACGCCCTCGGCGGCAAGGAGCCGCCGCGGATCACGGCCGCCGACACCATCGGGGACACCTGCGCCGCCGCGGCGGCCTTCCAGATCGCCGCCGTGCTCGCGATGGCCGAGCGCAAGGAGATCCCCTCCGGCGGAACCGCCCTGGTCACCACCGTGGACCGGGACGGCGTGGTCGGCGCGGCCCTGCTGCGGATCCGGTGACGGGCCGCCGCCCCCGAACTGAAGGAGCTGGTTGAGATGACGGACCGAGAGACGATGGCCGCGCCCCCCGTGGCCCCCGGCGACGAGGCGCCCCGTACGGCGCTGGTCTTCCCCGGGCAGGGCGCCCAGAAGGCGGGCATGGGCGAGGCGTGGCGGGACACCGAGTCCTGGGCGCTGGCGGCGGAGATCTCCGAGTACACCGGTGTCGACGTCGAGGAACTCCTGCTGAAGGCCGACGACGAGACGCTGCGCCGCACCGACCTCGCCCAGATCGCCGTCTTCACCATCGAGGTGCTCGCCCACCGCGAGGCGGAGGCCGCCGGGCTGCTGGGCGGGGTGGTGGCCTGCGCCGGGCACAGCCTGGGCGAGTACACCGCGCTGCACGCCGCCGGGGCCGTGCCGCTCGCCGAGACCGCCCGCCTCGTCGCCGCCCGCGGCCGGGCCATGCGCGCGTGCGCCGAGCGGTCGCCCGGCACCATGGCCGCCGTGGTGCGGCTCGGCCCGGAGACCGTGGAAGCGCTGGTCGGCCGGGTCCAGGAGGAGGGCGGCCAGGAGGAGGGCGGCCAGGTCTGGATCGCCAATGTGAACGCGCCCGGCGCCATCGTGCTCTCGGGCACCGCCGAGGCCGTGGACCGGCTGGCCGAACTGGCCGTGGAGAGCGAGGGCAAGGTGATCCGGCTCGCCGTCGGCGGCGCCTTCCACAGCCCGCTGATGGCCGCGGCCGCCGACGAGCTGCGCGAGGCCCTGGCCGCCGTGCGCTTCGCCCCCGAGCACACCCCGGTCGTCGCCAACGTGGACGCCCGTTCGTACGCGACCGGCGAGCACTGGCGGGACCTCGAACTGACCCAGCTCACCAGCCCGGTGCGCTGGGAGGAGAGCGTCCGCACGCTCGCCGGTGAGCTGGGCTGCGTCCGGTTCGTGGAGCTGGGCCCCGGGCGTCAGCTGACCGGCATGATCCGCCGGATCGCGGACGGCGCGCTCACCGTCCCGGTCGAGTCGGCCGCCGCCCTTGCCAAGCTCACCACCCCCGAAGCCTGAGCCCCACGCTCTGAGAGCGGAAGGAGACCCCCGCATGCCCGACGCCACCGCCGCCCTGGACATGGACGAGCTGCGCACCTTCGTCGCGGATGTGCTCGACGTGGACGAGGAGGACGTCACCGACGACGCCGACTTCGTCAAGACCCTCGGCGTGGACTCCCTGATGGCCCTCGAGGTCATGGTCGTCCTGGAGAAGAAGTACTCGGTGAAGCTGGAGGAGCGGGAGATGAAGGACATCACCACGCTCCGGAAGGTGTACGACCTGCTCGCCTCGAAGATGGGGAAGTGAGATGACGGCGGCCGCGTGCGGGCCGGTGGACGGCACCGTGGAGGTCGTGGACCCGGGCGTCCCCGGTGAGCGGCCCGCCCGGTGCGTGGCCGTGGTCGGCGCGTCGGAGAAGGTGTTCGCCGGGCACTTCCCGGGGTTCGCCATCTTTCCCGGGGTGTGTGTGGTGGAGTACGTCCAGCGCGGCGCCCTCGCCACCATGCCGGAGCGCGAACCGGGCGGGCGCTGGGTCCTGGCGGCCGTCGAGTCCTCCCGCTTCCTCAGCCCGGTCTACCCCGGTGACGAGTTGACCAGCGAATACGTCTGGTCGCGCAAGGACGGCGGCTGGCGCTGCCGGGCCTCGGCGGCCACCGGGCGCGGGCCCGCCGCGCAGATAAGGCTGCGCTTCGAGAACCGGGACGCTCCGGGCGCGGCGGCCGGGGCCGGGGCCGGGGCCGGGGCCGGGGCCGGGGCGGGGGAGCGGAGCGAGCGGAACCGAGGAGCGGACGCCGGATGATCACCGTCGATGAGATCAAGCGGATGCTGCCGCACCGCTACCCCATGCTGCTGGTCGACCGGGTCACCGAGCTGGTGCCGGGCGAGCGGGCGAGCGGGCTGAAGGCGGTCACCTGCAACGAGCCCTGGTACGAGGGGATGCCGGACACCGCGACCGAGGAGGACTACCACTATCCGTGGACGGTGCTCATCGAGTCCTGGTGCCATGTGGCCGGGGTGCTGGTCACCTGGGACCGGCCCAACCCCGATGTGCGCTCGGGCAAGGCGATGCTGCTCGGCGGCATCGCGGACGCCGAGTTCCACCGGCCGGTGGTGCCCGGCGATGTGGTGGAGCATCATGTGCGGCTGGCCCGCCAGGTCGGCGAGACCTACGTCTTCGAGGGCGAGAGCCTGGTCGGCAAGGAGACCGCCCTCACCATAGGGCGGCTGACGATGACCATGCGCCCGGCCTCCGACCTGGCCGCCCCGCCCGCGGCCGAGCCCCATGAGCCCGGCCCGCCCGTGCCCGACCCGCTCTGACCGCAGACCACCCCCGGCAGAAGGACTTCACCGTATGTCCGACCGAATATCCGACGACACGGGCCGCGCATCCGGTGACGAGGAGCCGACGGCTGACGAGAAGCCGACGCCGCGCGTCGCGCTGGTGTCCGGCGGCTCCCGCGGCATAGGCCGGGCCACCGTGCTCCGGCTGGCCCGGGACGGCTTCGATGTGGCGTTCTGCCATCGCTCCAGCCCCGACGCCGCCCGTGAACTGGAGGAGGCGGCGGCGCGGCTCGGCGGCGGGCGGGTGCTCGGGCGGCAAACGGATGTCCGCGACGCGGGCGCGGTGCGCGAGCTGGTCGCCTTCACCGAGGAGTCGCTCGGCCCGGTCGAGGTCGCGGTCACCTCCGCCGGGATCACCCGGGACAATCCGCTGCTGCTGATGACGGACGAGGAGTGGCGCGGCGTCCTGGAGGTCAACCTGGACGGCACCTATCACCTGTGCCGTTCCGTGGTGTTCGGAATGATGAAACGCAAGTCCGGATGCGTCATCAACATCTCGTCCGTCGCGGGTGTCCACGGCAATGCGGCCCAGAGCAATTACGCGGCCTCCAAAGCGGGGATCATCGGCTTCACCAAGTCGCTCGCCAAGGAGGTCGGCCGGTATGGCATTCGAGCCAATGTGGTGGCACCCGGCTTCGTCGAGACCGATATGACGGCCGAGCTCTCCGACCGGGCGCGCAAGGAGGCGGAGCAGAGCATCCCGCTGCGCCGCTTCGGCCGTCCGGAGGAGGTCGCCGACATGGTCGCGTACCTGGTCGGAGCCGAATATGTGACCGGTGCGGTGTTCCAGGTGGACGGCGGCATCGTCCTCTGACCGGCATCGCCGCACCGCTGTGCGGGCGGTGCGCACGATGTGATCGCTCGCTGAACGAGCGTTACGCAGGAGACGGACGAGCGAGGAGGTACGGACGTGGCAGCCAAGCGCAGCAAAGTACCGCGGTTCTATTTCAATTTCCGCAGCCCGTACAGCTGGATCGCCTACCGTGATCTGATGGACCGCTATCCGGATGTCGCACAGGCGGTGGAATGGCACCTGTGGTGGGAGCCGGACGCGGACGGGGAGCGCCGTATGGCCGAACACGGCCATCACTTCCCCTATTCGGCGATGTCCCGGGAGAAGCATCTCTATATCCTCCAGGATGTGCGCCGGCTGACGACCGACCGCGGTCTCGCGGTCAGCTGGCCGGTGGATCACGACCCGGTCTGGGAGGTGCCGCATCTGCCGTACTTCCTCGCGCTCGACGCGGGGCTCGGCCCCGCCTGGATCGAGCGCGTCTACCGAGCGCGCTGGCAGGAGGGCCGCGACATCTGCGACCGTTCGACCATCGCGGACATCGCCGGGGAGCTGGGGCTGCCGGCCGAACGGGCGGCGGCGGCCGCCGATGACGAGGAGCTGCGCGCCGGCCGGGGGCTTCAGGCCCTGCTCGCGCTCAGCGACGCCGGGGCGTTCGGCGTGCCGTTCTTCACCCACGGCTATGACAAGTTCTGGGGCGTGGACCGGCTGGCGGCCTTCGTCGCCTCGGTCCGCTCGGGGGCCGGGTCGGGGTCCGGCTCCGGCGCCCGGTCCCGGGACACGCCCCCCGCCGGGGCGTCGGACGCGGACGTCGCCGAGCTGTCGGACGCGGACTTCGCCGCCGCCCGGTCGGCCGATCCGGGCCATGCCGGAGGCTGTGGCTGACTCTTCGCCCGCCCGCTCGTTCACACGTTGTCGCCCGTCCACCCGCCCGCCCCGACCGCCCCGCCGCCCGACCGCCCCGCCGCCCGACCGCTCAGCCGCCCGTCCCGACCGAGACGAGAACGCCCTGACCGCCGACGGACACTCCCCCTCCTGGAGGACGCAGATGCCCGAGCCACGCCAGACGTCGGCGCGGCCTCCTTCCCTGGGAGCCCGCGCCCTCTCGGCCGCGGCCCTGCCGATCGCCCCGCTGTTCGGGGCCTCGCTGGCGTATCTGGCCTTCCATCCGCGGCGCCGGGAACAGCGGGAGCACCCCCGGGACCACGGGCTGCCCTGCACCGAGCTGAAGGTCCCCTTCGCGGCGCGGAAGCACCTCGACACCTGGCTGTGCCCGGGGTCCCCCGAGAAGGTGGTGGTGCTCGGGCACAGCATGGCGACGGCGAAGGACCACAGCCTCCGCCACGCCAAGTTCCTGCACGACGCCGGGTACACCGTCTGTCTGTTCGACCACCGCAACCACGGGGCCAGCAGCGACGACCGGGCGCTGTTCGGGCTCGGCGACCGGTTCGCTAGCGATGTCACCGCCGTGGTGTCCCATCTGCGCGGCCGGCGGGGGTACGGCGCGGCGCGGATAGCCTTCTACGGCTTCTCGTTCTCGTGCTTCTCGTCCATGTGGGCGCTGACGCACGACGGGTTCGAACTCGACGCGCTGGTGTGCGACAGCGGGCCGGGGCACGACGTCCCGCCGCTGCTGCGCAAGTTCCTGGAGGCGGAGGCGCTGCCGCTGCCCGCCGTGCTGAAGCGCGAGCCCGCCCGTTCGGCGGTGGCGCGGACGCTGTGCGCGGTGGGACCGGCCATGCTCCGGGCCCAGTGGCCGCCACCCGCGACGGGCAAGTTCGCCAAGATCCCCCTGTTGTTCATGTCGGGCGAGCACGATGCGATCGTGCCGCCTTCCTCGGTGGACGCGCTGGCCGAGCGCTACGCCCAAGCCGAGACGCACGTCCTGCCGGGAGCCGAGCATCTGCTCGGGCTGGAAACCGATCCTGAAGGCTACGCGAGCGTGGTGCTGGATTTCCTCGAGCGGGCCCTGGGGTAGCCACCTTGACCGTCCTCGACGGGACGGAACTTTTCGGAAGAGGGAAGAGAGAGCATGCAAAAGGTGCTCATCGCCAACCGTGGCGAGATCGCTGTCCGTGTTGCCCGTGCCTGCCGGGATGCCGGGATCGCGAGCGTAGCCGTCTACGCCGATCCGGACCGGGACGCATGTCA
>NZ_JBHYVB010000195.1:15072-21543 GCF_042750115.1 Streptomyces sp. NPDC059455 | reverse complement strand
GGGGCGGGGGGGTCCCCCCAGCCGTTTGGGTGGGCGGGGCGGGGGGGCCCAACAGGCCCCCGCAGGGGCTACGCATCGCGGGTCAGGGCCCGCATCGTCAGCGCGGAGGCGCAGCCCACATACGCGGTCGGGTCCGTCAGCTCGCGTAGGCGGTCGGGCGGTAGGACGCCCGACAGCGCTTCGGCCAGCCCCCTCCCCTCCCGAGCCGCCTCCGCCAGCAGTTCCTTCGCACGGGCCCGCCCGACCACCGGCGCGAGCGCGGCGATAAGGCGCTCGCTGACGATCAGCCCATCCGTCAGCCCCAGGTTCGCGGCCATCCGGTCAGGGAAGACCCGCAGCCCGGAGGCGAGTTCCACGGCATCGCGGGCGGCACCCCCGGCGAGCCGCAACAGTTCCCGCAGCGGCTGCCACTCCGCGTGCCACGCCCCACCCGGCCGTTCGTCCTCCGCGGTGAGCGAGCCGAGCAGGGTCGCGGCGTGTCCCGGGGCCTGGCAGGCCGCGGCGGCCATCAGCGTGGCACGCACGGGGTTCGACTTATGGGGCATCGCGGATGAACCACCGCCCGCTCCCTCCGCCACCTCACCGATCTCCGTCCGCGAGAGCACCAGCACATCCGCCGCCATCTTCCCCAGCGCCCCCACGGCGAAGGCGAGCGCGGTGCCCAGGTCGGCGACGGGGGTGCGCAGGGTGTGCCAGGGCAGTTCGGGTTCGGCAAGGCCGGTCTCCTCTGCGAACCGGCGCAGCAGCGGAACCCCGCCGTCGAAGGCGGCCAACGTGCCTGCCGCACCGCCCAGTTGGGCGGGCGGCCGGAGCGCCGCGAGCCGGTCGCGGGCGTCCAGGGCGAGCACCCGCCAGCCCGCCGCCTTCAGCCCGAAGGTGGTGGGTACGGCGTGCTGGGTGAGGGTACGGCCGGGCATCGGGGTGTCGCGGTGCGCGGTGGCGAGCCGCGCCAGTTCCGCCGCCGTACGCTCCAGATCGGCCACGATCAGCGGCAGCGCCCGCGCGGCCACCAGCATCGCGGCGGTGTCCACGATGTCCTGGCTGGTCGCACCCCGGTGGACGTACGGCGCGGCCTCGGCGTCCGTACGGGCCACCGCCGCCGTGAGATCGGCGACCAGCGGGATGACCGGGTTGCCCCCGGAGCGGGCGCGCAGCGCCAGATCGCGTACGTCGTACAGCTCGACGCGGGCCGCGCCCGTCACCGCCTCCGCCGCTCCGGCCGGTGCCACCACGCGCGCCAGCGCGGCCTCGGCGTCCAGCATGGCCTGCAGAAACGCCGTGTCGCCCGTGGTGGCCTCCACCGCCGACCCGGCCCGCACCGGTGACAGCAACCCCACGTCGTCGCTACCGGAACTCAAGGAAAACCGTCTCCCCTTCGCCCTGTAGACGGATGTCGAAGCGATAGGTCCCCGGCGGGGACGCCGCCGTCGCCACCAGCGTCTCGCGGCGCGCCGGATCCAGCGAGGCGAGCAGCGGGTCGGCGGCGTTGGCCTCGGCGTTCTCGGGGAAGTACACGCGGGTGAAGAGGTGGTGCAGCAGCCCCCGGGCGTGGACGCACACGCTGATGTACGGCGCGGCGGGCGCGGCCGGGCCGCCGGGCGGCAGCGTACGGGCGGTCCAGTGGCCGTCTGCGTCGGTGGCGATGCGGCCGAAGCCGGTGAAGTCCACGCCGTTGCGCCCGAGGAAGCCGCCGGTCACCGGGTCGCGCCGCATCGACCCGCCCGCCCCGGCGAGCGAGCCGTCCGGACCCGCCTGCCACAGCTCCACCAGCGCGTCCGGGACGGGAGCGCCCTCGCCGTCGCGGACCTGGCCGTGGAGCGTGATGGCGCCGGGGTGGCCCGCCGGGGCCATCTCGCCGCCGCCGGGGAAGGGCAGCGCGTAGCCGTAGAAGGGGCCCACGGTGTGGGAGGGAGTAGGCGCGAGTGTCTCGGCGGATGCGAGCCCTTCGGCGGGTGCGGACCCTTCGGCCGGTGCGAGCCCTTCGGCGGGTGCGGACCCCTGCGCGGATACGAGCCTCTCGCTCATCAGCGCCCCTCCTCGATCCACGCGGCGGACGGCCCGTCCAGCACGATGTCCCAGCGGTAGCCCAGCGACCACTCCGGCCGCGACAGCCCGTGGTCATAGCGGGCGACCAGCCGCTGCCGCGCCGAGTCGTCCGTCACCGACTGCAGGATCGGGTCGTAGGCGAAGAGCGGATCGCCGGGGAAGTACATCTGGGTGACCAGCCGCTGGGTGAACGCCGCGCCGAAGACGGAGAAGTGCAGATGGGCGGGGCGCCAGGCGTTCTCGTGGTTGCGCCACGGATACGCGCCCGGCTTGATGGTGGTGAAGTGGTACGAACCGTCGTCGCCGGTCAACGTCCGCCCCACACCGGTGAAGTTGGGGTCGAGCGGTGCGGGGTGCTGATCACGCAGATGGGCGTAGCGGCCCGACGCGTTGGCCTGCCACAGCTCGATGAGCTGCCCCCGGACGGGGCGGCCCCGGCTGTCCAGGAGCCGTCCGGAGACGGTGATCCGCTCGCCGAGCGGCTCGCCCTGGTGTTGCACCGTGAGGTCGTTGTCGATGGCGGTGATGTCGGTGTGGCCGAAGACCGGGGTGTGCAGCTCCACGGTCTCCGGGTCGCCGTGCACCGCGACCAGCGGCTGCTTGGGGTGGCGCAGCACACTGCTGCGGTACGGGGGGAAGTCGCGCGGCGGGTGGTCGGTGGCGGGAGCGCCCTCGGCGCGCGCCTTGTCGTACGACTCCCGTATGTGCGCGAGTTCGCTGTCGATGTCGGACTGGGTGAGAGCCATGTCTGCCGTCAGCCTTACCTTTCCAGCCTTGCCGTTCCGGGCTTTGGCGCCTGGGCCTTGCCGTTCCGGGGCTACCTCTCCAGGACGAGGGCGAGGCCCTGTCCGACGCCGATGCACAAGGTGGCCAGGCCCGTTCCCGAGCCGCGCGCGGCGAGCTGATGGGCGACGGCCCCGGCGAGCCGGGCGCCGGAGGCGCCGAGCGGGTGGCCGATGGCGATGGCGCCGCCGCGCGGGTTGACGATGCCGGGGTCGAAGCCCGGGTCCTGGGCCGACCACTCGGCGAGGCAGCCCAGCACCTGCGCGGCGAACGCCTCGTTGAGTTCGAGGGTGGCCAGATCGGCGAACGAGCGGCCCGCCTTGGCGAGGGCGCGGCGTACGGCCTCGACCGGGCCGAGCCCGAAGTACTGCGGCTCGATACCGGTGACGGCCGAGGCGCCGATCCGGGCCAGGGGTTCGCGTCCGGTGGCCTTCAGGCCCTCCTCGTCGACGAGCAGCAGCGCGGCCGCGCCGTCGTTGAGGGGCGAGGAGTTGCCCGCGGTGACGGTGCCGCCGGGCTTGCGGAAGGCGGGCTTGAGCTTGGCCAGGGCCTCCGGTGAAGTGTTCTCGCGGATGGACTCGTCCCGGACGAGCTCGGTGTCCGGATACGGCAGCACCTCGGCCTCGTACGCCCCGTCCTTCCACGCCCGCGCCGCCTTCTCATGGCTGGTGAGCGCGAACGCGTCCTGTGCCTCGCGGGTGATGCCGTGCTTGTCGGCGATCAGCTCGGCGCCCTCGCCGAGGGCGACGGTCCACTCGGGCGGCATGTCCGGGTTGGTCATCCGCCAGCCCAGAGTCGTGGAGTACATCTGCTGATGCCCGGCGGGGAAGGCGCGCTCGGGCTTGGGGAGCACCCAGGGGGCGCGGCTCATCGACTCCACACCGCCCGCGAGGGCGATGTGCGCGTCGCCGACCGCGATCGCGCGGGCGGCCTGGAGCACGGCCTCCAGGCCCGAGGCGCAGAGCCGGTTGACGGTCGCGCCGGGCACGGTGACGGGCAGCCCGGCCAGCAGTACGGCCATGCGGGCGACATCGCGGTTCTCCTCGCCCGCGCCGTTGGCGTTGCCGAAGTAGACGTCGTCGATGCGCGCCGGGTCCAGGGCGGGGGTGCGGGCGAGCAGGCCGCGCACCACATGGGCGGCCAGGTCGTCGGGGCGCACCCCGGCCAGGGCGCCGCCGTAACGGCCGATGGGGGTGCGGACGGCGTCGACGATATAGACGTCACGACAGACGTCACGCGAGGTGGTCATCGGGTCTCCTTCCCGGGCTGCTCGGGCTGCTCGGGCTGCTCGGGCTTCCCGGCGGCTTTGAGGGCGCGCAGCGCCGCCAGCTCTTGGGGGGTGGGCGGCTCGGTGGTGCCCACGGTGCCGGCGACGGTCAGCTCCCAGCCGGTGGCGGCCCGTACCCGCTCCACGGTGACGCCCGGGTGGACTTCGGTGAGCACCAGCTCGGCGGTGGCCGGGTCGGGGCGCAGGACGCCCAGGTCGGTGATGACGGCGGTGGGGCCCGCGCCCGGCATGCCGAGCTTCTTACGGTCGCCGGGGCCGCCGCCGTGACCCATGGTCGTCACGAAGTCCAGCCGCTCCACGAAGTTGCGGGTGGAGTGGCGCAGCACCATGAGCACCTTGCCGCAGTTGGAGGCGATCTCGGGGGCGCCGCCCGCGCCGGGGAGGCGGCCCTCGGGCTTGTCCGGGCCGCGGTCCACGACGGTGGTGTTGATGTTGGCGTAGCGGTCGACCTGGGCGGCGCCGAGGAAGCCGACGTCGATCCGGCCGCCCTGGAGCCAGTAGTTGAACATCTCCGGCACCGGGACCACCGCGTCGGCCGTTTCGGCGAGTTCGCCGTCGCCGATGGACAGCGGGAGCCGGGTGGGCTTGGAGCCGATGGTGCCCGACTCGTAGATGAGCACGAGGCCGGGGTTGACGGTGGCGCGGGCCAGGTTGGCGGCGGTGCTGGGCAGGCCGATGCCGACGAAGCAGGTGGTGGCGTCGGCGAGCGCGCGGGCGGCGTTGACCTCCATCAGCTCGTCGGATGTGAAGTCCGTCGTCCCGGCGGGGGTCGCGGTCATCGGGTGAGTGCTCCCTCGCTGTCGCGCACGTATGCGTCGATCCACCGGGCGAACGCCTCGCGGTCGCGGGCGATCGGGTCCCATGCCTGGTAGAAGTCGTTGTCGCGGGTCGAGTACCCGGTGGCGTAGGAGGGGTGGGCACCGCCGGGGACGACGGACACCGCGTCGATCACCCACGTCGGCAGGACGATCCCGCCGGGGCGTGGGGTGAGCTCCTCGACGATCTCCTCCACGGTCACCAGCACCCGGTCCGCCGCGAGCGCCGCCTCCTTCTGCACCCCGGTCAGCCCCCACATCTGCACATTGCCGGCCCGGTCGGCCTGCTGGGCGTGGATGACGGTGACGTCCGGGTTGAGCGCCGCGACGGCGGCCAGCTCCTCCCCGGTGAAGGGGCAGACGACGGTGGAGACGGTGTCCGTACGGGTCGGGATGTCGCTGCCGCGATAGCCGCGCAACACGGCGAACGGCAGCTTGGAGGCGCCCGCCACATAGCGGTTCGCCATGCCCGCGTGGCTGTGCTCGTCCAGCTCCAGCGGCCGTGGCCAGCCGTTCTCGACGGCGTCGCGGAAGCGGTGCAGCGAGCCCACGCCGGGGTTGCCGCCCCAGGAGAACACCAGCTTGCGGACGAGTCCGGCGCCGATGAGCTGGTCGTAGATGACGTCCGGGGTCATCCGGACGAGGGTCAGGTCGGTGCTGCCCTGGCGGATGACCTCGTGCGCGGCGGCGTACGGGATCAGGTGGGTGAATCCCTCCATCGCGACGGTGTCCCCGTCGTGGACGAGGTCCGCCACGGCGTCCTGGAGGCTTCGGATGTCGGCCATCGTCACTCCGCGGGTCGGGATGCTCAGTATGCTGACTAATGTGTTCTTGATTTCGCACGGTGTCATTGGCTGGTGCGCTCGTCAAGGGAGTCTAGGCCGAATGTCGGCCTCTCGACATGGGGTCTTCCACAGGGCAGAATCACTCAGTGCACGGAGTAAGTGAGCAGCGGGGAAGCGGAAGCCGGGAGGCACGGCATGGGCGGCGCGGTGGATCTGAACACGCACCCCGGGCATCTGGCCCGCCGCTTCCAGCAGGCGCACTCCCTGCTGTGGGGCGCGATGGTCTCCGAGGAGACCACCTCGCCGCAGTTCGCGGTGGTCAACGCGCTGATCGAGAAGCCGGAGATCGACCAGCGGACGCTGAGCGAACATGTCCACCTCGACCGCTCCACCATCGCCGACCTGGTCGCCCGGCTGGCCCGGCGCGGCCTGCTGGAGCGGGTGCGCGACCCGAACGACGGCCGCCGCAACGTCCTGCGGCTGACGGAGGAGGGCATCCGGGTCCACCGGAAGCTGGTCACCCGGACGTCCCGGATGAACCGGGTCTTCCTGGCCCCGCTGGACGAGACGGAGCGGGAGACCCTGCTGCGCCTGATCGCCCGGGTCACGGACGCGGCGGAGGAGTTGCGCGCGTAGGCGTGCGGGTCTTCCCCCTCCCAGCCCCTTCCCGAAACTGGGGCTACGCCCCATTCACCGGAAGGGCGGGGAGGACCACTCACATACCGCGGGGGGGGTGGGGGGGGGGGGTGGGCGC
>NZ_JBHYVB010000195.1:0-15062 GCF_042750115.1 Streptomyces sp. NPDC059455 | reverse complement strand
GGCCGGGGGCAGCGCCCCCGGTATCGGGAAGGGGCGGGGAGGGGAGCAGCCCGCCGCGGGCGTCACGAACTGGAGGCCGATGGCCTGGTGCCGATGATGACCGTGGCGTCCAGCTCGTCGCATTCGGTCAGCCGTGGCTCCATCCCGCCCTCCGCCACGATGGCCATCGCCGTCGGCGCCTGCCGTCCGCTCGTCTCGAAGAGCAGGGAGCCGCCCGGGGCGAGCCAGCCGCCCGCCCCGGCGGTCACCCGGCGCAGGACGTCCAGCCCGTCCGCGCCGCCGTCCAGCGCCACCCGCGCCTCGTGGACCCGGGCCTCCGGGGGCAGCAGCCCGACCTCCTCGGTGGGCACGTACGGGACGTTGGCCAGCAGGATGTCCACGCGGCCGTGCAGCGCGGCGGGCAGCGGCTCGTAGAGGTCGCCCTCGTACACCGTGCCGCCCGCCGCCCCGACGTTGCGCCGCGCGCAGCGCACCGCGACCGGGTCGATATCGGTCGCGTACAGCTCCACCCCGCCCAGGGCCGTGGCCAGTGCGGCGCCCAGCGCGCCCGAGCCGCAGCACAGATCGACCACGACGGCCCCGGACCGGGCCAGCGGTACGGCCTGCTCGACCAGGAATTCGGTGCGCCGGCGCGGTACGAAGACCCCGGCGTCGATGGATATGCGAAGCCCCCGGAAGTCCGCCCAGCCGAGTACGTGCTCCAGCGGCAGTCCGGCGGCGCGCCGGTCCACCATGGCGTCGATCTCGGCCGGAACGTGGCCCGTGGAAAGGATCAGTCGCGCCTCGTCCTCGGCGAATACGCACCCGGCGGTGCGGAGCCTGGTGACGACGGCGGAAAAGGTGACAAGTGAAGGTGAAGCCGACATGGAGCCCGGAGAACCTTTCGGGATGCCTGGGGCGCTCCCGCCGGTCGGCTATGCCGCGACGTACGTCACGGCGACCGTACGGCCGTCAAGGGCGAGCACCCAGCCTGAACTGGCGTTGATGGGTCTCACCTCCTTGGTGCGTACGGGTGGGGCCACAGTACCCGATGCCCCGGCGCCGTGGTGGTCACGATGTGTCCGGGGCGCGGAAGGTGCGCCGGTACGCGGACGGGGCGACCCCCGCCTCCGCCGCCAGGTGCCGCCGCAGCGAGGTGGCGGTGGCGAAGCCGACCTCGTGGGCGACCCGTTCCACCGGCAGGTCGCTGGACTCCAGCAGGTGCCGCGCCCGCCGCAGCCGCTGCTGGGTCAGCCAGCGGCCGGGGCTCAGACCGGTCTCCTCCCGGAAGCGCCGGGCGAAGGTTCGGGTGCTCATCGCCGCGTGCGCGGCCAACTCGTCCAGCGACAGTGGGAGTTCCAGCCGTCGCAGCGCCCAGTCGCGGGTCGGCCCGGTGCCGGTGCCGCCCGTCGGCGGCAGCGGCCGCTCGATGTACTGCGCCTGCCCGCCGTCCCGGTACGGCGGCACGACGCAGCAGCGGGCGACATGGTTGGCCACCTCGCTGCCGTGGTCCCGGCGCACCAGGTGCAGGCAGACGTCGACACCGCTCGCCGCCCCGGCGGAGGTCAGCACGTCACCGTGGTCGACGAAGAGCACACCGGCGTCGAGCTCGACCCGGGGGAACAGTTCCCGGAAGTGGTCGCTGAGCGCCCAGTGGGTGGTGGCCCGGCGCCCGTCCAGGAGACCGGCGGCGGCCAGCAGGAAGGCGCCGGTGCAGATGGACACCAGACGGGTGCCGGGGCGGACGCGGGCCAGGGCGGCCAGGGCCCGCGGGTCCGGGGCGGCGGCCGAGGCCCGGGAGATCGCGTACGGAGGGATGACCACGGTGTCCGCCTCGGTCAGCACCTCGGGACCGTGTCCGGGGGTGACGGTCAGGTCCGAGTCGGTACGCACGGGACGCCCGTCCGCGCTCGCGGACAGCACCTCGTAACGGCCGCCGGCGGACCCCATGACCCGGTGCGGGATGCCGAGTTCGAAGGGATAGACGCCGTCGAGGGCGAGGACGACGACCTTGTGGGCGCCGGGGACGCGGCGGGTGGCAGGGACGATGGGAGGCATGGCCGGAATGTATCGGAGACTGACCTTCATGCCATCGCCCCGGGCCGGACCGTACGGCCAGGATCGAGGCATGACTTCGACGAACACCCCTGAGAACCTCGGCTCCCCGGACCCGGCCGCCGCCACGGAGTCCCCGGACCCCGCCGCTCCGGACGGCGCCCCCGTGATGCTCGCCCTGCACCAGACGGCCCTCGGCGGCCCCGAGGTCCTGCGGCTGACCGAGCTTCCGCGGCCCGCGCCCGGCCTCGGGGAGATCCTCGTCGCCGTGCACGCGGCCGGGCTCAACCCCACGGACTTCAAGCACCGCGCCATGAGTAGATTCCTGCCGCCCCCGCCGCTGACCCTCGGCTGGGACGTCTCCGGCACCGTGGTGGAGACCGGCTTCGGCGTCACCCTCTTCCAGCCCGGTGACGAGGTGTTCGGCATGCTGCCCTACCCGTACGGGGCCGGCTCCCACGCCGAGTACGTGACCGGCCCCACCCGCGCCTTCGCCGCCAAGCCCGCCGGGATCGACCACATCCAGGCGGCCGCTCTGCCACTGGCCGCGCTCACCGCCTGGCAGGCCCTCGTCGATACCGCGGACCTCCGGGCCGGGCAGCGGGTGCTGATCCACGCCGCGGCCGGCGGTGTCGGCCATCTCGCCGTACAGCTCGCCAAGGAGCGCGGCGCGCACGTCACCGGGACGGCGAGCGCTCCCAAGCACGACTTCCTGCGCGAGCTCGGCGCGGACGCCTGTGTCGACTACCGCTCCGAGGACTTCACCGACACCGAGGAGCGCTACGACGTCGTCCTCGACGCCCTCGGCGGGGAGACCGCCACCCGTTCCGTGAGCGTGCTCCGCCCCGGCGGCACCCTCGTCTCCCTGCTGCCGGGCTCCGAGGACACCCGCGCCGCGGCGGAGAAGGCACAGGTCCGCGCCGTCACCCTGCTCGTCGAGCACGACCAGGCCGGGATGCGCGCCATCGCCGAACTCGTCGAGCGGGGCAGGCTCCGTGCCCACGTCTCCGGCACCTTCCCCCTCGCCGAAGGCGCCCGGGCCCATGTCCAGGGGGAGACGGGCCGCACCACGGGCAAGCTGGTCATCACCGTGCGGAGCTGACTCAGCTCGCGAGCGCCTCGTACCGCACCCCCGTCAGCCGCTCGGATGCGGCCCACAGCCCCCGCCCCGCCGTGTCGCTGAGCGTCCACTTGGCGCGGGCCGAGCGGACGGGGGAGCCGCGCCACAGCCCCTGGAGCGGCGGGCCGAAGAAGTCGTCCTGGCGGACATCCGGCCCGGTCGCCGCGTACAGGACGGGGAGTGTGCCCTGCTCCGGGCTCTGGGCGAAGTAGCGGTTGCCGATCTCCATGAACCGCTCCTTCGCCCGGTGGCCCTCCATCTTCGGCGCGGCGGACATGAGGTTGGTCGCCGCGTAGCCGGGGTGCGCGGCGGCCGCCACGAGGCGGACGTCCGCCGCGCGCAGCCGGTGGGCGAGCTCGTGGGTGAAGAGGAGATTGGCGGATTTGGAGCGGGCGTAGGCGACCCAACGCCGGTAGTTCCGCTCCATGTTCAGGTCGCGCGGATCGACCGTCCCCAGCATGTGCATAAAGCTGGAGACGGTGACCACCCGCGCCCCCGGGCCCGCCTCCAGCAGCTTCGGCAGCAGCAGCCCGGTCAGTGCGAAGTGGCCCAGGTGGTTGACGCCGAACTGCATCTCGAAGCCATCGGCGGTCCTGCGGTGCGGGAGGGCCATCACGCCCGCGTTGTTGATCAGCAGATCGAGCCGGTCGCCCTTGTGCTCGGCCGCGAAGGCCCGTACGGAGCTCAGGTCCGCGAGATCCAGCGGCGCGACCTCCACCCGCGCGCCCGGCGCCTGCGCCCGGATCCGCTCCGCCGCCTCGGCCCCCCGCTTCTCACTGCGGCACCCGAGCACCACCCGCGCACCGCGGCGCGCCAACTCCCGGGCGGTGACGAAGCCGAGCCCGCTGTTGGCGCCGGTCACGACGGCGGTGCGGCCGGTCTGATCGGGGATGTCGCTCGCGGTCCAGCCCTTCATCACGCGCTCCTTCGCGGTCTGTCGCGTCTGTCGCGGCCTGCGCTACGCGCCGGTAGCCCCAGTGTCCGGCGACAGCCTAAGGGCGGGATGATGAAGGTGCGAGGTGTGCGGATCGGCATTCAGTTTGCCGGCAGTTCGTCGTTCTCCCGTCGCGAGGCCGTGCCGAGCAAGGTACGGGCGACGTCTTCCAGCGATCCGAGCAGCGGGTTGGGGTCGTCAGCGCGCGTGACGAGCACGACCTCGCAGGGGTCGATGTCGATGACGGGCACCAGGGCGATGTCCTCGCGCACAGCGGCGCGTCGATCGCCGGCCGGGAAGATCGCGACACAGTGGCCGGTGGCGATGAGTTCCAGCTTGTCCTCGTAGCTGTCGTCGATCGCGGGCGGGGGTGGTGCCTGGCGGTCGCCGACGGGCTTGGGCGTGCTCCAGACAACCGGAGTGCTGACGCAGGCCACCAGTTCCTCGTCCGACAGAGCCCGCAGGCTGACGGCTTTCTCGTGCGCCAGATGATGACTCGCCGATGTGACGAGTACCCGCGACTCCTCATGGAGCTTGGTCACCCGGAAGCCGTCCGTGGGCAAGGGCAGGGGCCGGTACGCGACGAGGGCGTCGACCCGCCCCTCGGCGAGGGCGCGCGAGTCCCGCCAGTCGAGGTGCCGGGTGCGGACCTGGCCGTCGGGGTGCCGGCGGCGCAGTTCCTGCACACAGGCGGTGATGACCAGCCCCTCGGCGCAGCCGACGGTGATGGTACGGGGCTGGACGGCGGCTCTGGCCGTGCGAGCGGCTTGCTCGGCCTCTTGGAGCAGTATCCGGGCCCTGGGAAGGAATGCCTGACCGGCGTCGGTGAGGCTGCTGCCCTGCGGCGAGCGGTCGAAGAGCCGGACACCCAGCTGAGCCTCCAGTCGCTGGATCTGGCGGCTCAGCGACGGCTGCGCCAGGTGGAGCCTGGTGGCGGCCCGGCCGAAGTTGCCGTACTCCGCCACGACCGTGAAATAGCGCACGAGCCGCAGGTCGACGTCCATTCGCCCAGGGTACGTCGCGCGTCGTCATACGCCTGGGGCATGGCGGCATACGGAACAGGTCTTGGACAGGGTGTGCGGGTGGATATTTGGCTTGGGGGCATGACCACTTATGACGGCAAGAAGATCGTGATCACGGGCGGAAGCAGCGGTATCGGCCTGACTACGGCCCGGTTGTTCGCGGACGGTGGGGCGCACGTACTGATCACCGGCCGTACCCGATCCTCCCTGGACGCCGCGCTGGAGCAGCTGGGGGACAAGGCGATCGCCGTCCGCAGCGACGCCGCGTCCCTGACGGACATCAAGGCGCTGGCCGGCACGGTCCAGGAGCGGTTCGGCGCGGTGGACGCGCTGTTCGTCAACGCCGGTGTCACCGCGTCCGCCCCGTTCGACTCGACGACGGAGGAGATGTACGACGCGCTGTTCGGCATCAACACCAAGGGCCCGTACTTCACGGTGCAGGCGCTGGCGCCGCTGTTGCGCGAGGGAAGCGGCGTGGTCCTCACCACGTCGGTGGTGAACGTCCTGGGCCTCGACGCGCTCAGTGTCTACTCGGCGAGCAAGGCAGCCCTGCGGTCGATGACGCGCACCCTGGCCCGCGAGCTGCTGCCGCGCAAGGTGCGCGTCAATGCCGTGAGCCCCGGACCGATCGACACGGGCATCCTGGACCGCTCCTTCCCCGCCGACGTCGTCGAGACGATGAAGGACACCTACCGGAGCACCACCCCGATGCAGCGGCTGGGGGCCTCCGAGGAAGTGGCCGCCGCGGTGGCGTACTTGGCGTTCGGTGCGACCTTCTCGACGGGAACGGAGTTCCCTGTCGACGGAGGAGCTTCGCAACTCTAGGTGCTCTGACCGCATAGGTTCGCCCCACCCCCGCCCCCACCCCTGCCGTTCGGCATCGGCCATGGAGCAGCGGATCGGTCATGGCTGAGCCGCGTGGACGTGAGTCGCGAGCAGGTCTCGCAGACCCGCCGCGTAGGCGGACGGGTGGCTGGTGTTGCCGTTGTGGCCGCCGGGCAGTTCCACGACGTCGGTGCCGAGTGCGTCCGCGAGGGCGTAGGCGCAGCGGCGGTCGAAGACGCCTTCGGGGGTGGTGCGGCCTACGGCGGGGACGATGCGGGTGGGTGTGGCCGTGGCCGTGGCCGCGAGGGCGGCCACATCGAGGGTGTCTTCGAGCACCGCGGTGAAGTCGTGACGGATGAAGTAGTCGAAGTTGGTGCGGCGCTGGTCGTTGATCGGCTGCGGGGTCAGGCCGGGTTCGGCGTCGCGTCCGCTGGTGTCGATGCCGAGGACGCGGGCGATCTCCGGGAGGGCCGCGGCGAGGCCGGAACGTGCGTAGAGCCGCCGCAGGTCGGCGAGTTCGTGTTCATGGCGGGCCCGTTCGGCGGCGGGCAGCAGCCGGGGCGCGACGGGCTCGTGGGCGATCAGCGTGTGGATCCGGCCCGGGTGCCGCACCGCGAGGTGCAGGCCGATGACGGCGCCGAGGCTGCAGCCGAGCATCGCGGCGGGCCCGGATGCCACGGTCGCGAGCAGGAGTGCCGCGTCGTCCGCGTGCTCGGTGAGCGTCGCCCCGCGTGACGGGTCGTCGAGTCGGCTCCGGGACAGGCCCCGCCGGTCGTAGGTGATCACGGTGTGGGTGTTCACGAGGCGCGCGACGAGGTCGACGGTACGGTCGGCGTCCCCCTCGCCGCTCTGCCCGATGAGCGGCGGGGGCGATCACCGTCGCCCCCGACCCCGCCGATCGCCGCCGCGTGCTCATCAGTCCCGCCGCGGAGCCCTCCGCCCGCGTCGAGCAGGTGCGCGCCACGACCATCGACGCCGCCCTGACCGCCGCCCTCGGTACCGACGATCCCCACCGTCTGCGTGAGGTGACCGACGCCCTCGCGGTCCTCGCCCGCCACCTCGTCCCGTAGGGCCCACAGCTGGCAGGGCGTCGCGCTCTCCGGGGCCGCGCGGCGTGGTCCGGGGCGGCGCCGTCTCGCGTCTTCGGCGCGATTGAGCAGCGGCGGCGGGGGTGTCTGGGTCAGGCCGTATCGCCACCTGACGGGCCGGTGGGGCATGGTGCCGGTGTCAGCCGCTGTTGTCCGGGGCTGAGGGCGGGCCGTCGGCCCCTTACGCGGTTTCTATTCACCACCAGTGCCACCGTTACCGGTGGTCCGGTTCAGGCTTCGGCGCCGGTTCTTCGCGGAGCGGCGCAGCAGCTCCCCCGCGGCAAGCGTCACGGCCGCCACGACGCGGGCCCAACGGGGCCCGCCGCGCTCCGCCCACACCACACACACGCACCCGCCGACGGCGAGCGCCAAGACTCCGAACAGCACCAGAACAGCCACGTTCACCACTCCTGCATTCGTTCATACGGTTCTGGTGATCGTCTCAGCAAACATCGACCCCGCCTCACTGCAGGTGCCTCCCGCAGCCGAGCCGCGCGGATCGACACTCGAACCACACGTCCTTGCCGGTGGGCGTGGGCAGCGCCGCCCAGCGGTAGGCGGTGCTGCTGAGGAGGAACATGCCTCGGCCGCTTTCGGCGCACCAGTCCGGTTGGCGGACTGTGGGGAGAACCGAGTTGGTATCGCTGATGGTCGTGTGGACGCCGTCCTCGGTGTTCCACAGCCGGAGGCGGCACTCGGGGGAGCCAGTGTGCTTGGGGACGTTGGTGAGCACCTCCGTGACGCAGAGTGCCACGGCGTCGACCAGGTCGTCCCGGCCCCAGAGGCGCAGGTGGGCACGGATGATGCGGCGGATCCCGCGCAGTATCCGCGGGTCGACGTGCAGGTGCTGTTCGTAACTCTGGGGGACCTCTTCAACTGCCATGGCGGGCACCGGCCTTTCGGTGACGGTCGGTGATGGGCCGATCGTGGCCGGTACATCGTCGCTCAGGCAAATTGTTCGTCCCGGATTCACTCTATTGGGTACGTGTTGCGACCGAAGGTTGTGACATGGGTTTTATGGTCGACAGCATGCGCCCATGGCACAGAGTGATATGCCCACCATGCGCAGTCGTCGGCTCGGCAATGAGCTCCGTCGGCTGCGCATCGAGGCGGGGCTGAAAGTCCAGGACGCCGCTGACGCGTTGGAGTGCGGGCACCCCAAGATCAGTCAGATCGAGAACGGCAAGCGCGGCATCCGGCCGCTGGATCTGACGGTGCTGTTCAAGCTGTACGGGGTCGAGGACGAGCGCCAGTGCGCGAGCCTTCGGCGGCTGGCGAAAGACATCCACAAGGTCGACTGGTGGAGCAATCAAGGCCCGTTGTTGCGCGACAGCTTGAGGGACTACCTCACCCTTGAAGCGGACTCAGAGCTGGTGCGCACGTACGAGTCGGTCGTCATTCCGGGCCTCCTTCAGACTGAGGCGTATATGCGCCAGACGTTCGCGGTGCACCCGCCCGAGCGTGTGGATCTACACGTCGAGATGCGCATGAAGCGCAAGGAATTGCTGGATGACGGTACAGGTTTTCGCCTACGGGCGGTGATCGATGTGCCTGCGTTGCACCGCATTGGCGGCTCGGCGGATACGATCCGGGAGCAGCTCGAACAACTACTGAAAGATGCGGCGCGGCCCAATGTGAACATCCAGGTCCTGCCCCTGGACGCGGCCTTGCCAGCGGACCAATATCCGCCGTTCACCATGTTTCGTCAGAAGGGTGAGCCCCCAGCGGACGTTGTCTGGTTGGAGCACATCACCGGTGGTAGCTTGCTGGAACAGCGGCAGGACGTGAAGCGGTACTCCAAGGCGTGGGATGAACTGACGGCCGCCGCGCTGCCTCCCGCTGACTCCCAGCACTACATCCGCGATCTCATCAAGGAACACGCATCGTGATATCTGAGCTGGACGGCTCGATCTGGCACAAGAGCAGCTACAGCGGTAACGACAACGGCTGCGTCGAACGGGGCATCCTCTCAACCGGCCGTCAGGCCGTCCGCGACACCAAGGACCGCGAGCGCGGCGCCCTGCTCTTCGAGCCGTCCGCCTGGCAGGCGTTCGTGAACGCCGTCCGAGACGGCGAGTTCGACAGCTAGAAGAGCCCGGGGCTGCTCGGGTCGGTCGGGTGCGGCGCCGTCTCGCGCCTTCGGCGCAATTGAGCCGACCCGGGCACTCGGCGCCGGTGCCGCGCCGCTACTTCACCCGCACCTCGCACACCATCCGCCGCCGGTGGTCCACCGTGCGCTCGGGCCCGGTCAGCGTCAGCGGCACGGTGTGCCGTACGCCGGAGTCGGCGCTGGAGGAGGCCAGCCGCAGCTCCAGGGCGCCCGGTTCCACCACCCTCGTGCCATCGGCGCCCAGCGGATACGAGGCGAGATCGGCGTGGAAGGCGAAGTGGACCTCGGCGGACTCGCCCGGCCGCAGCGGCACCCGTGCGTAGCCGATCAGCCGGGACACCGGCCGGGCGATACGGGCCACCGGATCGTGCAGATAGAGCTGTACGACCTCGGTCCCGGCCCGGTCACCGGTGTTGCGCACGGTCAGCCGGACCGTGGTCTCCCCCTCGGTCGGCACATCGGCCGCGTCGGCCTCCGGGCGCTCCCAGGCGAACGAGGTGTAGGACAGCCCATGGCCGAAGGGGAACAGCGGGGTCGGGTCGATCGAGCTGGCGTCGCCGCGCAGCCCGAGCGGCGGCTGTGGGTACGTCCAGGGCTGGCCGCCGGACGTGTACGGAACGCTCACCGGCAGCCGGCCCGAGGGGTTGACGCGCCCGCTCAGCACCCCGGCGACCGCCGGGCCGCCCTCCTCACCGGGGAAGAACGCCTGCACGGCGGCGGCCAGCAGACGCGACCAGCGGCCGAGGGCGTACGGCCGGCCGGTGAACAGCACCAGCACCACGGGCGTACCGGTGGCCACCAGCGTGTCCAGCAACGCCCCCTGCTCACCGGGTAGTTCGAGGTCGGTGGCGTCACAGCCCTCGCCCGAGGTGCCCCGGCCGAACAGGCCCGAGCGGTCGCCCAGCACCGCGACGCACACATCCGCGTCCGCCGCCGTCCGGGCCGCCTGCGCCAGCCGGCTCTCGGCGGTGAGCGCCGCCGCACCGGCCGAGGCCGCAACCCCCGGGTCCCCGGCGGACGCGGCCGGGCCGGGCGCGGCGCACCCCTCGGCATGGGTGATCCGCGCACCGGGTAGCTCGGCGCGCAGCGCGGCGAAGAGCGTCGGCACCTCGAGGCCCAGGGGCAGTTCGGGGTGCTCCACCCCGACGTGACGGGGGAAGGTGTAGCAGCCGAGCATGGCGGCCGGGTCGTCGGCGAGCGGGCCGACCACCGCGATCCGGGCGTCCGGCGCGAGCGGCAGCACATCGCCGTCGTCGGCGAGCAGCACCACCGACTCCTCGGCGAGCTCCCGCGCCAGGGCCCGCATCTCCGGGGGATCGAGATCGAGATCGGCGGGGCCCGCGGAGTCCACAGCCCCCGCGAGCGCCGACGGCACCGGCGACCAGTCCGCGTCCAGCAGCCCCAGCTCGCACTTCTGCCGCAGCACCCGCAGCGCCGCCCGGTCCACCAGCGCCTCGTCCACCTCTCCGGCCCGTACCGCGTCCCGCAGCGGGGTGCCGAAGCAGCGCACCGCGGGCAGCTCCACGTCCACACCGGCCGCCAGCGCGAGTCCGGCCGCGCCGCCCCGGGTGTCGGCCACCCGGTGGGCCAGCTCCAGGAAGGACACCCCGAAGTAGTCGGCGACGACGGTGCCGGTGAAGCCCCAGGTGTCGCGGAGCAGTTCGGTCAGCAGCCAGGGGTTGGCGGCCGAGGGCACACCGTCGAGGTCGTTGTAGGAGTGCATGACCGACCGCGCGCCCCCGTCCCGCACCGCCAGTTCGAAGGGCGGCAGGATGACATCGGCGAGTTCCCGGCGCCCGATGGAGACCGGTGCGTGGTTGCGGCCGCCCCGGGAGGCGGCGTAGCCCGCGAAGTGCTTGAGGGTGGCGACGATCCCGGCGGACTCCAGGCCGCGGACGTACGCGGTGCCGATGGTCGCGACGAGATACGGGTCCTCGCCGATGGACTCCTCCGTACGGCCCCAGCGCGCGTCCCGCACCACGTCCAGCACCGGGGCAAGACCCTGGTGGATACCGGCCGACCGCAGCGAACCGCCGATCAGCTCGGCCGCCCGCCCCACCAGCGCCGGGTCGAAGGACGCGCCCCAGGCGAGCGGGGTGGGGAAGACGGTGGCGCGCCAGGCGAAGAAGCCGGTCAGACACTCCTCATGGGCCAGCGCCGGGATCCCGAAGCGGTTCCCGGCGGCGATCCGGGTCTGGAGGCGGGCCAGCGCGGCGGCGCCCTCGGCCGGTTCGACGGGGGAGGTGCCGAAGGGCCGGGTCAGCTGGCCGATGCCGTGCGGGAGGAGGCCGTCGAGGTCCACGGCCTCGGACACCTCGTGCTGGAGCGGGGCGACGTCCTCGCCCTCCTCGGCCTCGGATCCCGGCCATACGCCGACGAGTTGGGCCAGCTTCTCCTCCAGCGTCATCGAGGAGAGCAGGGCCGCCGCGCGGTCCTCGGCGGAGAGGGAGGTGTCCTGCCAGGGCTGAGGCATGAAGCTCCTTGTCGGGGGAGGACGGCGGGGTGGGAGAACGGCTTGCGTGCCCCGGAAACGGCGTGGGTGCCGCGCATGGGCGGCCTATTTGCCGCCCATGCCCATCAGTCCACTGATCAGCTGACGGCGGGCGAAGAGATAGACCAGGAAGATCGGGACGATGGAGAGCACCACCGCGGTGAGCAGCGCCGGGGTGTCCACCCGGAACTCGCCCACGTAGTCGTACAGCCCCAGGGTCAGCAGCCGGTTGCTCTTGGACTGGGTGAGCAGCAGCGGGAAGAGGAAGCCGTTCCAGGCGTGCAGGGCCGACATCACCCCGACCGTGGAGATCCCGGACCGCGACAGCGGCACCACGAGCTGGAGCAGCACCCGGGTCGGGCTCGCCCCGTCCAGCGCCATCGACTCGTACAGCTCCTCGTCGATGTCGCGCATCGTGCCGACCAGGATCAGCACGCTGACCGGGAGGGAGAAGGCGGCCGTCGGCAGGATCACGGCGAGCAGGGTGTCGTACAGATGGAGCTTGGTGATGACCAGATAGACCGGGATCACCACCGCCTGGGAGGGGATCGCCAGACCCAGCAGGAAGATCTGGAAGATCCGGCGGGAGGCGCGGCCACGGGCGCGGACCACGGTGTAGCCGACGGTCACCGACAGCGTGATCACGATCGCCGCGCACACGGCCGTGACCAGCGCGGTGTTGAGGAGGTAGGAGAGGAAGTCGGAGCGCAGCACCCGCCGGTAGTTGGCGAGCGTCGGATGGTCGGGCAGGGCCAGCGGGCCGTCGTCGATATAGCCGTCGCGGGTCTGGAAGGTGGCGGCCACCAGGATGTACAGCGGCAGTCCGACGATGCCGAGCCAGATCAGGGAGCCGAGCCCGGCCGGGTAGTTGGCGCGGGGCAGACCCCGGCGGCGGAGGCGGGGGCGAGGAGCCGCCGGGGTCTTGTTCGGCGTACGAACGCCGTTCAGGGGGCCGTTCGGGCGAGGATTCGGGTGGTCGTGCAGAACGTCGGTCACATCCCCTCCCGGGTGCTGCGCATCGCGGCGAAGCCGGTGAGCCGCACCAGCAGCAGCGAGACGGTGGTGGCGACGACGACGAGGATGGTGGCGACCGCGCTGGCGTAGCCGAGGTCGAACGCCTGGAAGCCGTTCTTGTACATCAGATACGGCACGATCGTGGTGTCCGTGCCCGGCCCGCCCTTGGTGAGGATCAGCACGGTGTCGAAGAAGGTCAGCGCGCCCACCACCATGATCACCGAGGAGGTGACGATGGTGTTCCGCAGCTGGGGCAGGGTGATCGAGAAGAACTGCCGTACGGTCCCGGCGCCGTCGATCGCCGCCGCGTCGTAGAGCGAGCGCGGGATGGCGCGGGCGCCGCCCTGGTAGATCAGCGTGTGCAGCGGGATGAACTGCCAGGCGGTGACGAAGAGGATCGCCCCGAAGGCGCCCTTGGAACTGCCCAGCAGATCGCCGTCCGCGAAGCCCAGGGCGGGCCCGATGTCGGCGATCAGGCCGAAGTTGGGGTCCAGCAGCGACTTCCAGACCAGCGCGAGCGCCACGGAGGAGCCCAGCAGCGGCAGGAAGAAGATCGCCGACAGCACGGCCCGGTTGCGCTGCCGACCGGCCGCCCATACGCCCAGCAGCAGCGCGAGCGGGGTCTGGAACACCCAGGTCAGCACGGTCAGCACCAGGCTGAGCCAGATGGCCTGATGGGTCTCCGGGTCGTCCCACAGCCGGGACCAGTTGCTCATCCCGGTCCAGCTCGGGGTGCCGATGCCGTCCCAGTCGGTGAAGGCGAGGGCGCCGACCAGGACCATCGGCGCCACCGCGAAGAAGGCGAAGAACAGCGCCCCGGGGAGAGCCCAGACGACGCCGGGCCGGCCGACCCCGGCCCGCCCGACGCTCGCCCGGCCGACGCTTCGGCGCGGTTCGCGGGCCGGGCGCGGTTCGCGGGCCGGGCGCCACTCGCGGGCCTGGCGCCGCCCGCTCGTCGCGGCGTCCGCCATCACATGCCCTTCAGGGCGTCGATGAACCCGGCCGGGCTGAGCTGCCCGTTGAACAGCTTCTGCACGGCGGTGTGCAGCGGCGGGGTGTACTTGGCGGGCAGCGCCTGGTCCCAGGAGAGCGTGAAGTCGGGGGCCTGCTTGACCAGGTCGTACTGGAACCGCGCGTAGTCGGGGTTCTCGTGCTCGGCGAGCAGGGAGGTGGCGTCGGAGATGGTGGGGACGTCCCCGTTGGCGATCAGGTCCTTGGAGTAGTCCTGCTTCGCCGCGAACTTCACGAACTCGATCGCCGTCTTCTGCTTGTCGCCCTTCACCTTGGCGTTGACCGACCAGTAGTTGGTCGGATTGCCGACCACGCTCTTGGGGTCACCGCCGCCGCCGGGGATCGCCGGGAAAGTGGTCCAGCCCAGCCCCGACTTGGCGAACGCGGGCTGGTTGGCCTTCTGGTTGGCGTACTCCCAGCTGCCCATCAGATGCATGGCCGCCTTGCCCTTGGCGAAGAGCGTGGAGGCCCCGTCGGCGGTGTAGTTGACCGACTTGTAGTTCTTGCCGAACGCGCCCCGGCCGACCAGATCCCGGACCGTCCGCGCGGCCTTGAGCACCGCCGGGTCGTCCCACGCGGCCATGCCCTGGCTCTGGATCTTCTGGAACACCCCGGCCCCGCCATAGCGGTCCACCAGGTACTCCACCCACATCAGCTCGGTCCAGGCATCGGTGCCGGCCAGCGCGAACGGGGTGACGCCCTTGCCCTTGAACGTGTCGATGAGCTTCAGCAGATCGTCCCAGGACTTCGGGGGCTGGGCCCCGGCCTCCTCGAAGACATCCTTGTTGTAGAAGAGGATCACCGGCTGCATCCCGCGCATCGGGATCCCGTAGTGCTTTCCGTCGATCGCGCCCGCGTCGAGGATCGTGGGGATGAACGCCTTCTTCAGCTCCGGGTCCTTGGCCATCGCCGGGTCCAGGTCGAGCAGCATGTCCTTCTTGTCGAAGTCGCTGATGCTGCCGCCGCCCCAGTTGAAGAAGACATCCGGGGCATTGGGCGTGCCCATGGAGGTGCGCATCTTGTCCGAATAGCCCTCACCCGGCACCTGGGTGAGCTTCACCTTGATGTCGGAGGTCTTGTTGAACCGCTTGACGACCTCGCGCTGCACCTTGGTCGAGGCGTCCTGGTAGACCCAGACGTCGAGGGAGTCGTCATCCGAACCCCCGGGCCCGCCGCTTCCGCAGCCGGCGAGTGCCGTTCCGAGCAGCAGCGCGGCCGCTGCCAGGGTGGACGCACGAAGGGTGGACCTTGACCGAGGTATGCGCATCGTGTGCCTTCCGGAAGTAGCCCGATAATTCTCGGAAGTGGTTGCGTGGAAGGTATGGGGGTGCTGATGCGGTGTCAAGGGGTGCGGCAGCGGGCGGCTTTCGTTCCCCACCCCGCCCCTTCCCGAACCGGGGGACACCCCCGGCG
>NZ_JBHYVB010000194.1:19685-21595 GCF_042750115.1 Streptomyces sp. NPDC059455 | reverse complement strand
CCGCCGCCACCGACCGCGCGGTGCGCCGCACCGTGCGCGACGCATCGGGGCCGCTCGGCGAGGGCGAGGCGCCGCTGGTGAACGACTGCGCGTGCTGTGCGCTGCGCGAGGACATGGTCCCCGAGCTGCTGCGCCTGGCCACGGGCGGCGGGCACCGGCTCGCCGTGGTCGAGTTGTGGGACTCGGTCGAGCCGCAGGCCATGGCCGCCGTCATCGCGGCCGAGGGCGTCCCGCTGGAGCTGACCGGGGTGGCCACCGCGGTCGACCCGGCCCTGATGGTGCCGTACCTCGCGAACGGTGATGATCTCGCCGAGGCCGGTCTCGCTGCCGCCCCGACCGACCAGCGCACCATCGCGGACACCTTCGCCCGGCAGCTGGAGTACCCCACGGTGATCGCCGTCGCCGAGGACGAGACGTCCGAAGAGCCCGCGGACGACGGCGATCTGGCCCTGCTCACCCAACTCACCCCTGGCGCACGGCAGATGCGGCTCGGCGAGGAGGCCCTGGGGCCCGCCCTCCTCGAGGGCTTCGACATCGCGGCGGCGGCGGCCCGTCAGCACCCGGCCTGCGCACTGTTGCCACAGGACAGCGATGAGCACGGAGTGAGCACCCTCGTCTGGCGGCGCCACCGTCCCTTCCACCCGGGCCGTCTCTACGAGGCGCTGGAAGACCTGAGCTGTGCCGCGGCCCGCAGCCGGGGCCGCTTCTGGCTGGCGGACCGGGGCGACACCCTGCTGTCGTGGGACGCGGCGGGCGGGGCGCTGTGTGTGGAGTCGGCCGGGCCGTGGCTGGCCGCGCTGCCGGACGCCGCCTGGGAGATGGTCCCGGCCGAGCGGCGGGTGGCCGCCTCGCTGGACTGGCACCCCGAGCACGGCGACCGCTGTCAGCACCTCACCTTCACCTCGCCCGGCCTGGACCGCGACGGGCTGCTGGCGCTGCTCGACTCGTGTCTGCTGACCGACGCGGAGTACGCGTCCGGGCCGGACGGCTGGAAAGAGCTGTCGCGCGCCTTCGACGAGCTGCTCGACCCGGTCGCCTGACGGCGCCTCACGCTCAACGGACAGGACTTAATCATGGCCCGCCGCACCACCATCACCGACCGCCGGGGAGCCAAGCGCCCCCGCGTCAACCCGCTCGACGCCGCCGGCATCACCTATGTGGATTACAAGAACACTGACCTGCTGCGAAAGTTCATCTCCGACCGCGGCAAGATACGCAGCCGCCGTGTGACCCATGTGACACGACAGCAGCAGCGCCAGATCGCCCGCGCCATCAAGAACGCGCGCGAGATGGCCCTGATTCCCTACGGCTCCCCTTAGCTGTCCGGTTGCGTCGACCGGCCGATCGCCTCAGCTGCCCACGGAGGAGTTTTATGACGCATGGTCCGGACGACCGTCCGAACCGCCCGTTCACTCTTGTCGTCTGCGGGAGCTGTCGTGGGGAATCCGACGGTGATGAGGTGATGGAGAGCCTGCGCAAGGCTGTCCAAGGCTCTTCGCACGGCGTCCTCGTTTCCACCGGATGTCTCGGCAAGCTCCTGGACTGCCGTCGTCGCCACGGGCTGTACGCTGCCGTCCAGCCGTGTGCGGTGGATCGCAGGCCCAGCGGACCTGTGGCTCGGCTGGGACCGATCGCCACCGTGGCCGACGCCGAGGCGCTGAGCGCGTGGCTACGGAGGGGGATGCCGGACGATGACACACTTCCTGGCCGGCTGCGTGCGGTGCCTTCTCCGGCGGGAGCCGCCTACCTCAACTGACGGCCTCACGGCCTGGCGAGGGCGCATTCTCTACACCGAAGCGGGGGGGCCCCCGGGGGGGGGTGGGGCCCCGGGGAAACATGGGGGCGGAGGGAGTTGACACCCCTGCCCGGTGCAACGCAAGACCCGGGGCGGGGGGTCGGGGGGTCTCGTG
>NZ_JBHYVB010000194.1:0-19675 GCF_042750115.1 Streptomyces sp. NPDC059455 | reverse complement strand
GGGCGCCCGCCCCACCCCCCCCCCCGCCCCCCGCGGCGGCCGCGGGCCCCCCCCCCCCCGCCCGGCCCGCCGCCCCCCCCCCCCCCCCCCCCCCCCCCCCGCTCCACGCGTCGGTCTCCACGGCAGTGTGGTGGCCGGGTACGGCGCGGGTCGGAAGTCAGAGTGTGTCGCGGATGCCGAGGCGTAGGCGCTCGATGTGGTGGACGGCCTGGTCGAGGAATTGGGCCACGTGGTCGTCATAGAGGCGATAGACGATGCGGCGGCCGTCGCGGCGCCCGGTGACCAGGCCGAGGGTGCGCAGGAGACGGAGTTGATGGGAAACGGCGGACTGCTCCATGCCGACCTCGGTGGCCAGTTCGGTGACAGAGTGGGGAGATTGCCGCAGGGCCGTGAGGATCAACAGCCGCGACGGGGTGGCCAGGGCCTGGAGCGTGGTGGCGACGGACGCTGCCGTGGCGTCGTCGAGGCGGGCGGTCGCGAGGATGTCGCGACCGCCCATGGCCTCATCGGCGTGCACGTCCGCGTCCGCGGGCGCGTGCCCGCGTCCGGGCTTTTCCCGGTGGGCGGATGAACTGCAACTCGAGCGTGGCCGACGGCTGGGCCAGGCCCGGACCGCCGGCGGCCACCCAGCGGAAGAGGTCGTCCATGCAGTCGTCGTCGTTGGCCCACCCGATCCAGGTCGCCCGGCCGCCCTTCGCACGCCCGGCTGTGGCGGGCTGGAACTCGATGACGTTGGCTTGACCGCAGGGGCCGAGGCAGCCCGTCGTGCGGACGGCGAGGCGGCCGGCGGATTCGGCGGCCGCGGCGCGCAACTGGTCGAGTTGCCGCTGATGGTCGACATAGGGCTGCTTGCGCGGGTTGCCGCAGCAGCAGCCCCGGCAGACGACCAGGGTGCACGGCCGGTCGCGGGCGGCCCCGATTGTGGCCTTAACGAGACTCACAGCGTGGTCCGGGAAGGCAGCCGGTGGGCGCGTATCCGGCCGTCCCGGTACGCGGAGACCAGCAGCTCGGGCCCGGCCCAGGTCAGAGCGGCGACGGTCGTATCGCCGTCCAGGATGCGGGCAGGGGAGAGCCGGGATTCGGGCCGCCCCGCGGTGGCCCGCCACAGCGCGACCGTGCCGTCGGCGCCACCGCTGGCCAGATGGCCGCCCCCGCCGGGACGCCAGGCCAGCGCGGTGATGGTCTCGTGGCAGCGCAGGGAGCGGGGGGCCGTGCCGGCGGGGCCCTTGCCGGAGAAGTCCCAGACGGTCACGTCGGCGGCGAGCCAGAAACCGGTGTCGTCGAAGGCGAGGCGGGAGACCTTCTCCGGGTAGCCGGACATGGTGAGCTCGCCCGCATCGCGGGTGCGCCAGATGTGGATGGAGGCGTCCTGGTTGCCGCTGCAGATCCACCGTCCGGTGGGGGCGACGGCGAGCGCGAGGTGCGAGCCGATGTAGGGGTAGGTCATCACCGGCTTGAGGGTGTGCCGTTCGTGGCAGCGCACGGCCCCGTAGGCGGCGACGGCCAGCCGCCGCCCCTGGCGCAGCCAGGCGAGGTCGGTGACGGTGCTGGCAGCGGGCTCGGTGGCCCACCGTTCCTCGCCGTCCGGGGTGAGGACGAGGGCACGGCGTCCGGCGGCGATGGCGACCCGCTCGTTGTCCGCCCACGCCGCTGTGGAGGACCAGGCGCCGGTTTCGTGAACCGTCGTACGGCCGTCCTCCCTGCGCCACAGGGCGTAGCCGGTGGGCCCGGTGGCGGCCGCGTGCCGGGCGTCCGGGGCGAGGGCCACGCCCAGTGCCCCGCCGGGCAGTTCGAAGGTGTCGATGCACGCACCGGTGGTGGCGTCCAGGATCCAGAGCGTGCCCGCCGCGCCCGCGACGGCGAGCAGGTCCTGGCGCACGTTGAGAGCGACGGGCGCGTCGTCGACGGCGGCGTCCCAGGCGGTGGCGAGGTCGGTGTCGGATGCGGTGATGCTCATGCGGCGGCTCCGGCGGTGGCCAGGCAGTCGGCGAAACCGCGCTCCAGGGCCTCTCGGTCGAGGTTGCGGCCGATGAAGACCAGCCGGTTGCGGCGTTCCTCACCGTCGCGCCAGTCGCGGCCGAACTCGCCGACGAGCAGCATGTGCACGCCCTGGAAGACGTACTGCTTGGGCGCTTCGGCGAGGGTGAGGATGCCCTTGGAGCGGAAGATGTCAACGCCCTTGGTCCGCAGCAGAGTTCCCAGCCACCGGTTGAGGCGTTCCTCGTCGAGCTCGCCGGTCAGGTCGATGCCGACGGAGGTGACGGTGGTGTCGTGCTGGTGCTCGGTCTCGGTGAGGAAGCTCGGATCCTCGGCGAGCACCCGTTCCAGGTCGAACGCGCCGACGTCCAGCACCTGGGGCAGGTAGATTTCGGCGTGCTGGGCGGGGATGATCTGCACGCCGCTATTGATGGCACGAATGCGGTCGGTGACCTCGGCGATGGCCGACTCGTCCACCAGGTCGGTCTTGTTGAGCACGATCCGGTCGGCGAAGGCGATCTGCTCGACGGCCTCGTTCTCCACGCCCTCGGGCTTGACCTCGTCCAGGTGCTGGAGGACGTGCGCGGCGTCGACCAGGGTGACGATGGCGTCAAGCCGCAGTTGGGCGGCGATTTCGTCGTCCATGAAGAAGGTCTGGGCGACGGGGGCGGGGTCGGCGAGACCGGTGGTCTCGATCAGGATGTGGTCGAACTTCTCCCGCCGTCGCATCAGCGCGCCCAGGATGCGGATGAGGTCTCCGCGCACGGTGCAGCAGATGCAGCCGTTGTTCATCTCGAAGATCTCTTCTTCGGAGTCGAGGACGAGGGCGTCGTCGATGCCGACCTCGCCGAACTCGTTCTCGATGACGGCGATGCGCAGTCCGTGCTGCTCGGTGAGGATGCGGTTGAGCAGGGTGGTCTTGCCGGAGCCGAGGAAGCCGGTCAGGACGGTGACGGGGACGCGCTCGTCACGGGGCTCCTCGGGGGTGGGCGTGGTCATTCAGGCTCCTTCGGAGGACGGGGTGAGCAGGGCGGTTCGCAGGTCGTCCTCGGTGATCTCTTCGGCGGTGGTGTGCAGGGCCCATCGGCGGGCCTGGCCATTCATGGGAAGGACGGCGATGACCGTTTCCAGGGGTGGGCAGCCGGGTTCGGAGCAGGCGAGTTGCCGGATGACGACGGCTGTGTCGTCGTCAAGTCCGAGCAGGCGCCGTACGGACTGCCTCAGCTCGCGCAGCTGCGGGCTCTGCCCCGGACGGGCTCCCAGTGGCATGGCGGCGGTTCTCCTTCGTCGGTGGCGGGTTGACAGTCGCCGCAGAGGCCGGTGAGTTCGACGGTGTGCTCCACCGCGGCGAATCCGGTGTCCGCTCCGACCCGGTCGGCCCATCGCTCCACGATCTCGGAGTCCAACGGCCGACTTCGGCCGCAGCAGCGGCAGATCAGGTAGTGACGGTGTCCGTCGGCGGGCCGCGGGCGGTAGAGCCGTTCTCCCGCCTCGTCGCGTACGACGTCGACGCCACCCGTAGCCTCCAGATCCCGCAGGGCCCGGTAGACCGTGGTCAGCCCGATCGGAACGTCGGCCGCGGTCAGCAGCGCGTGCAGTTCCTGCGCGGAGACGAAGTCCTGACAGCCGGTGAGGACGCGCAGGACGGCGGTTCGCTGCCGGGTCCTCCGGCTGCTCACGGCGGATCACCTCACTGGCGCTCGGCGGGAAGCGGTATGCATAGACTCTAGATGAAAATGAAATCCATGACCATGTGATTGCCCCTTCATGCGTGATGGTGTGTCTGCCGCCCGTCCGCCGCCGCTAAGGTGAGCCCGGATGCCGCCGTGACGAAAGCCATATGAGGAGACGAATGGACAGTGATGTCGATATAGCGCCGCCGCATGAGAGCGGCAGCGGCCGGACGCTGCCGCGGCGCCCCGACGGAGCGGACGGGGCCGACGAGTCCGGTGGACTGCGCACAGCGGCGCGCGTCGCCGTTCAGGCGCTGATCGCTGGGGCCCCGGTGGTGCTTCTCGGCGGAGTCGCGATCGTGCTGGGGCCGGACATCACCACAGCGCTCGACGATCGGGCGGTGGCGGCGTGGCGGACGGTGTTCACCGCGATCGTCATCCAGGGCGTGCCGTTTCTGCTGCTGGGCACGGTGGTGTCGGCCGCCATCAGCGCGTTTGTACCGGCGTGGGTGTTCACCCGGGTGCTTCCGCGCAATCCGGTGCTCGCCGTACCCGTGGCCGGTGCCGCCGGGGTGGTGCTACCGGGGTGTGAGTGCGCTTCGGTGCCGGTGGCCGGGAGTCTGATGCGGCGCGGGGTGGCCCCGGCGGCGGCGCTGGCCTTCCTGCTGTCGGCCCCGGCCATCAATCCGATCGTGCTGGTGGCGACCTATGTGGCCTTCCCCGGCAACCCCTGGATGGTCGCCGCCCGTCTGATCGCCTCGCTGCTGACCTCCGTGGCCATGGGCTGGCTGTGGATCCGGGCGGGCCGTGAGGAGTGGCTGCGGCTGCCGAAGGGGCCGGCCGGGCACACGCCCGGCGCTAGCCGCGCGGAGGAGTTCCGGCTCTCGCTCCAGCATGACTTCCTGCACGCCGGGGGCTTCCTCGTGGTCGGCGCGGCGGCCGCCGCCACGTTCAACGTCGCTGTGCCGCACTCCGTACTGCGGCTCTTCTCCGACTCCCTGTGGCTCTCGCTGCCCATGCTGGGGCTGCTCGCGGTGGTCCTCGCGGTCTGCTCGGAGGCCGACGCGTTCGTCGCCGCCTCGCTCACCGGGTTCTCCCCGACGGCTCGGCTCGCCTTCATGGTGGTCGGTCCGATGGTGGACCTGAAGCTCATCGCCCTCCAGTCCGGCACTTTCGGGCGCGCCTTCGCGGTGCGCTTCTCGTCGGCCACCTGGGTGGTGGCGGTGGCGTGCAGTGGTCTTGTGGGGTGGTGGCTGCTGTGAAGCGCAATGTCCAGGTGCTGCTGCTCCTCTTCCTCGGGGTCGGTCTGCTGCACATCTCCCTGCTGACCGATCTGTATCTGCGCTATGTGCGCCCGGGGCTGCGGCCCGCGCTCGTCGCCTCGGGGGTGTTGCTGATCGCGCTCGGCGCGGTGAGCGCCGCCCGCGACGGCTTCCCGTTCAACCGCCCGCGCACGCATGGCGATGCGCAGGACCAGGACCAGGACCAGGACGACGATCAGGACCGGGGCAACGATGCGGACCACGGCCACGGCCACAGCCACGCGGGCGGGCCGAAGGTCGCCTGGCTGCTGTATGTACCGGCCCTGACTATTCTGTTCCTGGCGCCACCCGCACTCGGCTCGTACACCGCCTCCCGCGACGACGCCAAGGCCCCCAAGGCCCCCGCCTCCACCACCGGTGAGAGCCTTTTCGCGGACCTGCCCGACAAAGGCGTTGTCGAGATGTCGCTGAACGACTTCAGCTCCCGGGCGGTCTGGGACACCGATCGCACCCTGAAGGGCCACACCGTGCGCCTCACTGGCTTCGTCACCCCGGGCCGCCACGGCGCCTGGTACGTCAGCCGCCTGGTCATCAGCTGCTGCGCCGCCGATGCGCAAGTGCGCAAGGTGCGGGTGCACGGGCCCGCCGCTCCGCCCGCCGACACCTGGGTGACGGTCACCGGCACCTGGCACCCCACTGGAAAGCTGGGCACCGACGATGCCAGCCCGGCCCTCGACGTCTCCACCGTCGACCGCGTTCCCGCGCCCAAGGACCCTTACCACGATGTGGTGGTCACCCCGGACAGTCGCTGAAGGGGCGGCGGCGCACCTGAGCCCCAGACCAGCGGCCCGGGGCTCAGGTGCGCCGCGCGGCTCAGCAGTCGCGGAACTCGGCTGACTGGTTGAGGATCTGGGAGCGCGTGGAGGTGAACTTCGCATAGGTGGCGCCGTGGTCGTCCCCGGGCCGGAACGCGGCCACCCGGTGGCAGTTCATGAAGGCCAGGGTGATGCCGAAGTGGCGTTCCAGGCTGCCGCGGATGGCATTGCTGGCCAGGGCCCGTAGCAGCTGTCCGCGTTCGGCTTCCGACGGGGGCGGGGTCTGGTTGTCGGCGAACTCGGCGTCACCCTCGCGGAGCTTGTCCGCCAGGCCGGCGATGAGGTTGTAGGCGTACGGAAGCGACTCGCGAACGGTGGCGACGAAGTCCCGTTCCTGGATCTCGCCCTTTTCGGCCTGGGCGAGGAGCTCCGGTGTGACGTTCAGTGACATGGGATGCGGGTCCTATCGACTGGGTTGCGGATGCGGATGGGCGGGGTTCAGCTCGATGCCGTGGGGGCGGCGATGAGTGCCTCGGACAGAGCTGCCGGTCCGTGCTGGAAGTCGGGGTCGACCTGGGTGCTCAGGTCCTGGCCGGTGGCGCGGTCGGCCCAGGCGCGGGCATTGCGCAGATGGAACTCGACCGCCTGCCGCTGGAAGGTCTCCCAGTCCTTGGTGCGGCTGTCCACCGCGATGCGCAGCTCCTCCAGCGCCAGGCGGTGCTCGGGTTCCAGCTCCCCGGTGTGGCGGCCCTGTTCGCGGGCGCGGACCCAGTCGGAGTGGCCGAAGCAGACCAGCAGGTCGTCGCCGACGTGCTCCTTGAGGAAGAGCCGGTCGTCCTCGCTGGTCACCTTGTTGCCGACCACGGCGAGAGGCACGCCGAACTCGGTGGCGTGGTCCTTGTACTGGTGGTAGACGGACACCCCCTTGCGCGTGGGCTCGGCCACCAGGAAGGTCATGTCGAACCGGGTGAACAGCCCGGAGGCGAAGGAGTCCGCGCCGGCCGTCATGTCGACCACGACATACTCGCCGGGGCCGTCCACGAGGTGGTTCAGATACAGCTCGACGGCGCCGAGCTTGGAGTGGTAGCACGCGACACCGAGGTCCTCCTCGGTGAACACGCCGGTGGTCATCAGCCGGACTCCGGCGATGTCCCGGACGTGGCGGGTGTGCACCGGGTCGGGCCCGAGCGGCCGCAGCAGGCGGGAGCCGCGCCCCGGGGGAGTGGTCTTGACCATGGCGTCGGCGGAGGCGATACGGGGATTGTCGCCGCGCAGATACTCCTTGATCCCGCCGAGGCGCGTGCTGAGCGGAACGATCTCGCGCAGTTCGTCCTCCTCCAGCCCCAGTGCCACCCCCAGATGCTGGTTGATGTCGGCGTCGATGGCGACGACGGGCGCGTTTGAGCGAGCCAGGTGCCGGGAGAAGAGGGCGGACAGCGTGGTCTTGCCACTTCCGCCCTTGCCGACGAACGCGGTGCGCATGGCTGCGCATCACCTCCAGGTGAATATGAATGTCATGTCCGAGGTTTGAAGACTTCCCGGATCACGGCTTCCCTGTCAAGTTGCCGCCGGTGAAGGGGAGATGGGGTGCGGAGCGTCGCCGTTTGCCCGGCGGGGCGGGGTCAAGTTCTGGAAATCATTTTCACCTAGCCTCATGGTGTTCGTTCCGCCCCTGAGGAGCCCCCTGCCATGAGATCTGCCGTAGCCCACCGCATACGTCCCCGCGCCCTCGCCGGTTGTGCCGTCGCCGTCGCTGTGCTCGCCGGCACCAGCGCCTGTTCCACCGCTTCCTCGGACACGTCCGATGGCTCCGCCTCGGGCAAGGGAGCGTCCGGCAAGGTGATCCAGATCGTGGCGGCGGAGAATTTCTGGGGCAGCATCGCGCAGCAGCTGGGCGGCAGCCACGTGCACGTCAAGAGCATCATCGACAATCCCGCCGCCGACGGGCGCGCCGTCGCCACCGCCCGGTACACGATCGTCAACGGCATCGGCTACGACGCGTGGGCCGACAAGCTGCTCTCCGCCAACCCGGGCGGCGACCGCGCCGAGCTGAAGATCGGTGACCTGGTCGGCCTCAGGCCGGGCGGAAACCCCCACCGCTGGTACGCCCCGGCCGACGTCCACAAGGTGATCGAGAAGATCACCGCCGACTACAAGAAGATCGCCCCGGCCGACGCTGCCTACTTCGACGCGCGGAAGAAAGCCTTCGAGGCCACCACCCTGGCCCCCTACAGCCGACTGGTGTCGGACATCAAGCCCACCTACACGGGTACGCCCGTCGGCGCTTCCGAGTCCATCGTCACGCCACTCGCCCAGGGCCTCGGCCTGAAGATGGCCACCCCCGAGTCCTTCCTCGATGCCATCAGCGAGGGCACCGACCCCACGGCGAAGGACAAGACCGCCATCGACCAGCAGATCAAGAACAAGAAGATCAAGATCTACGTCTACAACAGCCAGAACTCCACCCCGGATGTGCGGGCCCAGGTGACGGAGGCCAAGGCGGCCGGTATCCCGGTGGCCACGGTCACCGAGACCCTCACCCCGGCGGGTGCCTCGTTCCAGGACTGGCAAGTCCGCCAGCTGAAGGGCATCCGGAAAGCCCTGGCCGAGGCGACGGGCAAGAAGTAAGGACGGTGGGGACGATGGCCCGGATGCGGGAGGCGGCGCAGTACCGCGTACCGCCGCAAGCCACTACGGCCGGACGCCGCGACGGAGGCGGGGGCATCGTGTCCCTGCGCGGCGCGGCCGTACGGGTCAGCGGACGTACCCTGTGGTCCGGCGTGGATCTGGAGGTTGGCGCCGGGGAGCTCACGGCCGTCCTCGGACCGAACGGTGCCGGCAAGTCCACCCTGATCAAGGTGATTCTCGGGATCCTGCCGACCGCCGCGGGCGAGGTACGGGTCCTGGGCGAGGCTCCCGGCCGTGCCGGGCACCGGATCGGCTATCTGCCACAGCGCCGCAACGTCGATCCGTCCCTGCGCATCCGCGGCCTCGACGTGGTGCGCATGGGCCTGGACGGCGACCGCTGGGGCGTTCCGCTGCCGCTGCCCCTGTGGCTCAGCACCCGGCGCCGGGCGGCTCGGGACCGTGTCGCCGAAGTCATCGAACTCGTCGGGGCGAGCGCGTACGCCCATCGGCCGCTCGGGGAGTGTTCCGGGGGTCAGCAGCAGCGGCTGCTGATCGCCCAGGCGCTCGTCCGCAGACCCGAATTGCTATTGCTGGACGAGCCGTTGGACAGCCTGGACCTGTCCCATCAGGGTGCGGTGGCGGCGCTCCTCGGGCGGATCTGCCGTGCGGAGGGCGTCAGCGTGGTGATGGTCGCGCATGACGTCAACCCGATCCTTCCCTGGCTGGACCGGGTGCTGTACCTGGCCGAGGGCGCCGCTGCCGCGGGCCCGCCACAGCAGGTCATCACCACGCGGACACTCTCGCGGCTCTACGGCGCGCCGGTGGAGGTGCTGCGCGCGGGCGACGGGCGGCTGGTGGTCGTCGGAGGCGGGCACGGCACAGGGGGAGGAGGAGGCCATGGTCACCACCATGAGCTTGACTGACGCCTATCCGGTCTGGTCCTGGAACCCGGTGACCGACCTGCGGGCCATGTGGGCCTTCCCGTTCATGGTCAACGCCTTCCGGGCCGGCACTGTCGTCGCCGTCCTCGCGGGTGTCATCGGCTGGTACATGGTGCTGCGCCGGCAGAGCTTCGCCGGCCATACGCTCGCCCAGGTCAGTTTCCCGGGCGCTGCGTTCGCCACCCTGCTGGGCATCAGCCCGGTCGTCGGATACTTCGCCTTCTGCGTCGGCGCCGCCTTGGGCATCGCCGCCATCCCGCGCGCCGGACAGGGCGGCAGCGGCCAGGAAGCGGCCCTGACCGGGACGGTCCAGGCGTTCGGGCTGGCCTGCGGGTTCCTCTTCGTCGCGCTCTACAAGGGCTTCCTCGGCGGGATCAACTCCCTGTTGTTCGGCAGCTTCCTCGGCATCACCACCACGCAGGTGGCCGTCCTGGCGGCTGTGGCGGCGGCGACGCTGGCCATGCTGGCGCTGATCGCACGGCCGCTGCTGTTCGCCTCGGTCTATCCCGGTGTCGCCGCCTCACGTGGGGTTCCGGTACGTGTCCTGTCCGTGGCGTTCCTCGTCCTGCTCGGTACGGCAACTGCGGCGACCAGCCAGATCACCGGAACTCTGCTGGTCTTCGCCCTGTTGGTGATACCCGCCGCCACCGCTCGGCAACTCACCGTCCGGCCCGGCACCGGACTGGCCGTTTCGGTGCTGATCGGGCTGGCCGTGACATGGACCGGGCTGATCGCCGCGTACTACTCGCCATACCCGATCGGGTTCTTCGTGACCACCTTCGCTCTGGGTGTCTACGCTTTGGCCCGGCTCGCGCGTGTCCTCGCACAGGTCCTTGCCCGGCGTGCCCCGGCGTCCGTCCGCCTCTCCGGGAGTGCGGTATGAGCGTGTTCACCGCGTTCGACCACGCGTACTTCACGCATGCGCTGCTGGCCGGGACGGGGATCGCCGCGGCGGCGGGTCCGGTGGGGTACTTTCTGGTGCTCCGCGCTCAGGTGTTCACCGGGGACGCGCTCGGCCATGTGGCGTTCACCGGAGGGCTGGCGGCGCTCGCGCTCGGCTACGACCTGCGGCTGGGATTGTTCGCGGCGACCGTGGTGTTCGCCGTGCTGATCGGCGCGTTCGGGAGCCGAGGTCGCTCCGACGATGTGGCCATCGGCAGCGTCTTCGCCTGGATCCTGGGCCTGGGCGCCTTCTTCCTCACCCTGTACAGCACCCGCGGTGCCGCTCATGGCACCGCGGGGGTGAGCGTGTTGTTCGGCTCGATCTTCGGCTTGTCCGCGGGCCAGGCGAGGGTGGCGGCGCTGGCGGCCGCCGCGATCTGCGCGTCCGTGGCGCTGATCGCACGGCCGTTGCTGTTCGCCTCGGTCGACGAGGCGGTGGCCGCGGCGCGCGGTGTGCCCGTACGGGCGCTGGGCCTGACGTTCCTGGTTCTGGTGGGGGCCTGTGCCGCCGAAGCCACCCAGGCGGTCGGCTCCCTGCTGTCGCTCGGCCTGCTCGCCGCCCCCGCCGGAGCCGCCCACCGGCTGACCGCCCGCCCGTACCACGCCTTGGCCTTGTCGGCCGGACTGGCGGTGGCCGAGTTGTGGGCCGGGCTGGGGCTGAGCTATGCCGCGCCGCGGCTGCCGCCCAGTTTCACCATCCTGGCCGTCGCCACCGCCGTCTACCTCGCGACGCTCGTCACTGTGCGGCCCCAGCGGGGTCGCACAGTGACATCGCGGGCGGTACGGGGCAACGTACCGGGGCGGCCACGGCTCTGACCGGCACGGGGCGGAAGTGGTCAGTGGTCGTCCCAGTGGTCCTGGTGCTGGGCGTGGCGGTGTCCGTCGTGGACGTAGGGCCCCCGCGGTGCCCACGCAGGCGATGAACCAGTCCGGGGCGTTGCCGTCCAGATCCTTCACGATCTCGGGGCCGGTGCCGGTGACGTGTGCCTCGGTGTTGCGGGCGTTGAAGTACTGGTCGGTGTGCAGATAAGCGTCGCCGGATTCGGCGAGCGTGCGGTGGAAGAGGGTGAGCGGGTCGTCGGTCGCGGTCGGGTCCAGGCATTCGCTCTGCCCCGGCAACTCCTCGATCTCCGCGCCCAGCAGGAGGAGCAGATCTTTGATCTCCGGGATCCGCATCCGGTTGGTGACGCTCTTGAAGGACAGCCCGTGCATGCCCGCGATGACAGCCAGGGCCTTGGCGGTGTTGCCGCTGGAGAGCTCCACCACCTGGCTGCCGGACTCCATCGCGGTGGCCAGATGCGGCCGTGCCATGTTCCACGCGGCCCGGTCCTTGACCGAGCCGAACGGATTGAGCAGCTCCAACTTGGCGTACAGGTCAATGTGGCGCAGCCCGTGCACGGCCGGGTCCAGGCGCACCAGCGGGGTGTTCCCGATGGCCTCGGTGATGCTGTCGTACCTCACTGCTGTCCCCCAGGAGGTGTGATCGGCCAGTACTGCTCGTCCAGACACCAGCGCCACTCACCGTCGCCGTCCTGCCAGGCGGCGACCTTGCGGGCGACGGGCTGCCGTTGCGCGTGGGTGGCGTGGAAGTCCATGCAATACGCCGCAGTGTTCACAAACGCCATCAGATCACCGGGCGCGGGGCGGTTGGGCAAGAACACGATCCGCCGTGTGATCAGGTCGGACTCCAGACACAGGCTTCCGAAGAGATGGGCCGCTACGGGTCCCGTGCCATGGTCGGCCACATCGGGCGCGCGTGGCAGGAGCACGGGATCCATGAGAACGCCGTGCTCCTCCAGCCCGATGTCGTCTGCTGTGGCCGCGAGGCGCACCCACAGCGGCCCGGCGCCGGTGTCCCGGGTCTCGACCACCTTCGCCACGGTGAGCCCGCACTGGTCGAGCAGCGCGCGGCCGGGCTCGGCGTAGAGGTCGTAGAGGTGCTCCAGAAGCAGCGTGGCCAGCTTCCGGCCGCTGAAGGCCAAGGCGGGGCGGGACAGCAGGTCATCGAGATACCGCTCACCGGCGACCGGACGGTAGGCGGGGTACAGGCCGAGCGTGCCGCGCAGCGTCCCGCCGTCCTCGCGCAGGCCGTAGCCGTGCCCGCCCCAGGTCAGGGACGGGCGGCTGCCCAGCACTGCGGTGGCGAGCTCGGTCGTGTACTGCTCCCATTGCGTGGCATGGGCGAGGTAGTTGACGCCGAATCCGCCGCCGATGTCCACGGCCCGCGGGGCCAACCCCCGGGCGCGGCACTCCTCCAGAGCCACCAGGCAGCCTTCGAGCGCGACCGCCTTCTCCGCCGGGGACGTGGTGTCGAGGTGATAGGCGACACCGGTCAGTTCCACGGCGTCGCCGTACCGCTCGGCGGTCTTCAGGACGGCGTCCAGCTCCCGTATGGGCGCCCCGAAACGGCTGCGGCGGGTCAGCATCTTGACCCCAGCCGACTCGAAACCCGACAGGCGCAGCAGCACCCGGACCCGCGGCAGCCCCTGCGCGCGCACCAGCGCCGCGAGCTGGTCGAGCTCGACTGCCGAGTCGAGGCTCACGGTGACTCCGGTCCGGGCGGCCAGCCACAGGAACTCCGGGTCCTTCGGCCCGGTGGCCATGATCAGGGCCGGAGCGAATCCACAGCCCAGGGCGTGCTGCAGCTCGCCGAGCGAGGCCACGTCCACCCCCGCCCCCGTCGTGACCAGCCGCCGCAGCAGGGCGCTGGAACGATCTGCCTTGTGCGCCAGGAAAGTCCGGCCCGAAAGGTGGTGCTTGGAATACACCGACCGGAATCGCTCCACGTTCTCGCCGATCTGGTCGGGCAGCACCAGACCCAGCGGTGACCCCAGCGCGTCAGCGAGGGTATGCAGAAAGCCGGAGGAGCCCAGCAGGGAACTCACCCTCGGCGATACGCGCGGCTCCAGGTACAAGGCGCCGCTCATCCCGAGGCAGCCTCCCCCCTGTTCGCGGCGACTTGATTGGCGTTCTGGGAGGAGCTGTGCCCCTCACGATGGACCGTTACGCCGATGTCGCGGCTTTTGGCTCATACTGAACATGGGCGTGGATTCCATGTGCAGATGGCTTCATCAGGTCGATGGCTTCATCAGGTCGTACGAGACGGGTGCGGGCGCTTCCCCCGTGATCCGGCCTTTGCGCATCACGGCGACGCGGTCGGCGAAATGCCGCACGATGGCCATGTCGTGGCAGATGAACAGGTAGGACATGCCGAGCTGTTCCTCAAGGCCGAAGAGGGGGTTGAGCACCCCGCCTGTATGGAGGGGCCGAGCGCCGACGCCTGCTCGTCGAGGACGAGCAGGCGCGGATTACCGGCCAGGGCTCGGGCATGAGCACGCGGGGGCGCGGTTGATCCTTGCCCGGGCGCTTGTTGGTCGGCATCGATCCCGTCGCCCGCGCGGCACTGCGGGCCCGTGCCACTGTCCGCGAAGCGCCCACCTGGGGCGGTTCACTCTTTGGGCTGGGTTTCCCGTTGCTGTCGGGCCCGGATGCGAGCGTCCTGGCAAGCTGGGGGCTGTGGCCGGTGATCGTGATGGGATGGTGGACCGGGGTGGCCCGGGTGACGGCGCGAGTAGCGCCGGTTGCCGTAGGGACGTGCGTTTCGAGTTCCGTATCGACACGGTTCAGGGCCCCGAGGCGGAAGCTCTGGCTCGGCAGCAGGCGGCCGCAGGGTGTAGCGGTGCGCCCCCCGGCAGGGCGCCACACAGAAGGATGACCTCGCTGACCTGCGGAATTCGGTCGGCAGGCTGGTGATCAAGGGCAGTTTCGTACCCGTGTCGTGGGGCGGAGCGGGCCGATGAATGGTGAGAGGCCGGCACGCGTTGGTGGCCGGTCGGGGGCTGCTTTCGAGCGGGCGGTCACGCTTCGGGCGGTGACGGGGATCATGGCGGCGGCGGTGGGGCTGACGTTCTGTTCGGCTTCGGCAATGTGTCGACTCTGGCGCTGCGGTTGGGCGTGCCGCCCTGGGTGGCTGTGGGGCTCGGTTATTCATCGCTGCTGGTCAAACGCCCCACCCGGAGTGCTGAGAGCTGCGACCGTGATGGGATGATCGTGTCGCTTCTGTACCAGGTGACTCGATGTCTTCTCTCCGTCCCGGCAATGCTTCTGCGGCGGGACACCTCGAAGGAGGCCGAACTTCTCGTCCTGCGCCACGAAAACGCCGTGCTACGACGCCAACTACAAGGACGAGTATCGATACCGCGACAGCAAGTACACCGATGCCTTCGACGTCGTGTTCCAGACCGAGGACATCGAGATCATCAAGACACCGGTCCGCGCACCGAAGGCCAACGCCCACTGCGAACGAGTGATCGGCACCCTCCGCCGAGAAGTCCTCGACCACAACTTCATCCTTGGTGAAGGTCACGCGCGCCAGGTCCTGGCCACATACCAGAGGCACTACAACGCGCACCGCCCCCACCGGGCCCGATGCCAACTACCTCCCCAAGCTCACGGGCAACCACCTCCGGTCCTGGAGCCGACCAGCCGCAGAGTCCTGCGCACCCGCATCCTCGGCGGCGTGATCAACGAGTACAGATATGCCTCTTGACCAGGAGCGACAATTATTCGAGCCCCACACGGGAGTTCGTCATCACCGTGGATGACGCGGCTTCCGCCGCCTCGTTGGGCAACCGGCTGCGGAAGGAGGGCTGAAGGAGTGCTGGTGGAGATCGACGCGGACTCCAAGGACCCCATCGGCGACCAGATCGCCGCGCAGATCCGCGGTCATCTGGTCTCCGGCCGGCTGCGTACCGGCGACCGGCTGTCCTCCCCCGGGATCTGGCCCGCTCGCTGCGGATCTCGTTCCACACTGTGCTGCGTGGATACCAGACCCTGGCCACCGAGGGCCTGATCGATCTGCGTCGCGGGCGCGGAGCGATCGTCATCCGGGAGATCGACCCGGGCCGTGCGCGGTTGGAGGCGCTGGCACGGGAGTTCGCGCAACTCTGCCGTTCCCTGGGAACGGGCCGGGACGACGCGCTGGCGCTGATCGCGTCCCACTGTGACTGACGGGGACCAGTGGTCCGGCCTGCCGGGTCGTTCACAGGCGACGCTTCGTGGCCACGGCGCGCCAGTGGCCCGCGCGCGTGCAGCCACCACTTCAACTTCAGCCAGCCGGTGCGGCTGTGGCGGGCGATCGTGGTGGCGATGTCCGCCCAGGGCCAGACAGTCAAGGACGCTACCTTGCTGATGCAGGAGCGTAGAGTTGCCGGTTGCTTGATCGGGGCTGTCGTTGGGTGGCCGCCCTCCTCATCCGGGTTCAAAGACGTGTTGCAACGCGGATCAGGTCGGCAACTGTGCGAAGGCGGCTGTGCGGCGGCCAGGCGATTACCGTTGTCACGGGCGGAGCGTCCAGGACCGGTACGGCGGCGAGGTCCCGGCGCAGGTCGGCGCTGGCTGACTCGGGAATGACCACGGTGGTACGGCCGAGCGCGATGAGCTGGAAGAGCTGTGTCAGGTTCCGTATCTCTGCGCCCGGTCCCTCTGGGTAGCTGCCGCCGGGGCCGGGCCAGCGCGCCATCGGGAGCGTTGGCAGGGTGGTGATGTCGGCCATCCGGATCTGGGAGCGGCTGGCGAGCGGGTGTGAGGCCGGCAGGATCGCGACCTGTCCCTCGGTGCACAGGGTTTCGGTGTCGAGCCCGGCTGCTGAGTCGAAGGGCAGGTGCAGCAGAGCTACGTCGGCTTGCCCGTCCCGCAGCAGCTGCTGGTGCTGGTGTGCCTCGCAGAGCAGCAGCTCGACGGTGGCTGCGCCGGGTTCCGCGGCGTAGGCGTCGAGCAGTTTCGTCAGCAGTTCGCCAGTGGTGCCGGTTTTGATGGCGAGGACGAGGCTGGGGTGTGGTGTCGCGGCCCGTTGGGTACGCCGCTCTGCTGCGGTCACCGCGCTGAGGATTGCGCGTGCTTCGGCCAGCAGCACGGCTCCGGCGGCGGTGAGCGTGACCTTGCGGCTGGTGCGTTCCAGCAGTGCGGTTCCGAGCCGTCGTTCGAGCTGGGTGATCGTGCGGGACAGGGGCGGCTGGGCTATCCCGAGGCGCTGGGCGGCCTTGCTGAAGTGCAGCTCCTCGGCGACGGCGACGAAGTACCGCAGCTCGCGTATTTCCATGTGCCCAGGCTAATGACGGCTCACGGCTGATCGATATCGTTCGGGTATTGCTGCACTACCGAGAGGGTGTTGGTGCCCGGCCGCGGCGCGGGCATGCTCGCTGTCATGAGCGAGAAGACGATCGCGCTGGTCACTGGCGCGAACAAGGGGATCGGGTACGAGATCGCGGCCGGGCTGGGTGCGCGGGGCTGGAGTGTCGGTGTCGGCGCCCGGGACGAGCAGCGTCGGGAGGACGCCGTGGCGAAGTTGCGCGCGGCTGGTGCCGACGCCTTCGGCGTGCCCCTGGACGTGACCGACGAGGAGAGCGTGATCGCCGCGGTCCAGCTGATCGAGGAGCGTGCGGGGCGGCTGGACGTACTGGTCAACAATGCCGGCGTGGCCGGCGGCTGGCCGGAGGAACCCACGACCATCGACCTCGAGACCGTGCGGCGGCTGGTGGAGACCAACGTCATCGGCGTCATCAGGGTCACCAATGCGATGCTGCCGTTGCTGCGCCGTTCGGCGCACCCGCGGATCGTCAACCAGTCCAGCCATGTCGGTTCCCTGGCTCTGCAGACCACGCCTGGTGTCGACCTCGGGGGGATCAGCGGGGCGTACGCGCCGACGAAGACCTGCCTCAACGCCGTCACCATCCAGTACGCCAAGGAGCTGAGCGGCACCAACATCCTGATCAACAATGCCTGCCCTGGTTACGTGGCCACCGACCTCAACGGATTCAGCGGGACTCAGACTCCCGAGCAGGGCGCGGCGATCGCCATCCGGCTGGCGACCCTGCCGGACGACGGCCCGACCGGCCAGCTTTTCGACGACAACGGGGTCGTCCCCTGGTGACCTGACCCTCGGACGCGTTCCCCGTCGATCAGGGCGTTGTACCAGCGGATGTGGGCGGCGATGGCGGCGTTCTGCTCGTCGTGCGTTTGGTGGTCCATGCCATTGAGAGCGAAGCAGCGCGGCGAACTCGGACTCGATCCAGTTCAGCCAGGAGCCGTAGGTAGGAAGACCAGCTGGACGTGCGGCCCAGGGACGGGCCTCGGCGTGCTTGTTGCGGGGAGAAGCTGTCCAGGGTTTGAGGATCCGGTAGTAGATCGGACCGGTGGCCGGCTCGAGGGCTGCGAGCGTGTGAATCACCCCGTCGCTAGCGGTTGTAGGTGGCCCGCAGGCGCCGAGGCTTGGCCGCCAGGCGCCAAGCCTTGGCCTTGCGCGGCATCAGGTTCAGCGGGCCGAGCTCATCGACGCATATCACCCCGTCGGCCAGCGGTCTGTCGTATAACGCCAGGATCCAGTGCATGTTGGCGATGAAGTCGCGGTCGGTGGACGCCTTCCACGTCGTGGTGGCCCGCTAGCTAGGAGACCTTGCCCTCGCGCAGGATGCGCCGCAGGGTCTCCGGGCTGGTCCTGGGCACGACGTGGCGGTCGACGAGGTGGGGGCGTGGGCTGACGGGCGCGTTACATGATCAGGGACCGGGACTTCGAGCAGTTCTTCAACGGACATCGGTAGCACCAGGGCATTGCCAACGCTCGCCCGCTGCCCCCGTTGCCGCCAGCGATCGCCGACCCGGTGCAGATTGCCCGCCTCGACATACGACGTCGTGATCGCCTCGGCGGCATCCTTCACGAATACCGGGCCCGGTGGCGGCATTGCCCGGGCTGCTGTCGGTGGAGACCGCGCCGAGTATGCGGGTGGTCAAGGGGGCGTCTCCGATCGTCGGATAGCGCCGCGTACGAGGCCCTTCGTGTCGGATAGCGCCCACTGGGACGGTGTTCCTGCCGCGGGGCTCAGCGCGAGGGGATTGTGGCGGGGCACGAAAATACATCACTCCGAGAAGGAATTCCCGATGCCCAACGCATTCGACCCGGTCACCATCGGACCGCTTACCCTGCCCAACCGCGTCGCCATGGCCCCGCTGACCCGCCGCCGCGCCTACGGCGACGGCCTGTCAGCGACCCCGCTCATGGCCGAGTACTACCGGCAGCGCGCGACCGCCGGGCTGATCGTCGCCGAAGCCGCCCAACCCAGTCGTGTCGGCCAGGGCTACACCGACACCCCCGGCCTGCACGACACGGCGCAGGTCGCGTCCTGGCGCCCGGTCACCGAAGCCGTGCACGAGGCGGGCGGCCGGATCTACATACAGCTCATGCACGCCGGCCGTAACAGCCACCCCGAACTCCTCGGCGGCGGGCTGCACCCGCTCGCGCCGTCCGCGTGTGCCGCCGAAGGCGTCGTGCGCGTCCACGGCGGCGAACCGGCCGTGCGCAAGCCGTACCCGATACCGCAAGTCCTGACCATGCAGGGCATCGCGGATACCATCGCCGACTTCGCCGATGCGGCCACGAACGCAATCGACGCCGGGTTCGACGGTGTCGAACTGCATGGAGGCTACGGTTACCTCATTCAGCAGTTCCTCTCCGGCAACGCCAACCGCCGCACCGACCGCTACGGCGGCAGCGTCGCAGGGCGCGTCCGGTTCCCGCTCGACCTCGTTGATGCCGTCGCCGCGCGCATCGGATCCGAGCGGCTCGCACTGCGGATCTCCCCTGGCTGCACCGCGTTCGGCCTCGACGAGCCGGACCTGCACAAGCTCTACCTGACCCTGGTCAACGGTCTGCCACGCGACCTGGCCTACCTGCATGTATTCGAGTTTCCGGGCCACCGCGACCTCACGGTGAAACTGCGGGAGCACTGGGCAGGAGTGTTCATGCTCAATCCGCACGAGACCCACCACGACTGGCCCGCCGGCCCCCGGCAACTGCGCCTGGTCGACGACGGGCTGGCGGACATCCTCTCGTTCGGGACGCTGTTCATCTCCAACCCCGACCTCGTGCACCGCCTCCGCCTCGGCGCGCCGCTCGCCGAAGCCGACGAGACCACGTTCTACCGCGGCGACCGCCGCGGCTACACCGACTTCCCTGCCTGGGGGAAGTCCTCTCGTGACCGCTGTCCCGCGCAGCGCGATCGCGTGGTCACCGGTGCCAGCAGTCGCATCAGCCGCGCAAACGCCGCAGGCTCGACCTTGCCGACCGGTCGGCCGCGTGCGGGGGTCGAGCCTTGCTGTCCCCGCTCTCTACTCGCTCAGTGACCGCAGCGTGAGGGCGGCCGCCGGTCCGGCCAGATCGGGGCCGCCCTCAGTCGTGCCGCCCCGCCCCGCAACAACCAAGATCACCGGGTAGCAAAGGGAAGGCTGCGCGTTGGTATCCGGCTCTTGGCACGAGGGGTGGCTCGCGGGAGGGGGGTCCTTGCCATCGGGCCTTGACCCGCAGTCTTGGACACGGGCTATGCGGCTTGGGCCAGGGTAGTTGATGTTGTGTCGAGTGCTGTCTCGTAGGCGATGGGACTGCG
>NZ_JBHYVB010000193.1:0-21704 GCF_042750115.1 Streptomyces sp. NPDC059455 | reverse complement strand
CCCCGCCCGGCGCCGGGCCGGCCCGCGGGGCGCCCCCCCGCCCCGCGGTGCTGTCGGCGCCCGGTGTCGCGGGGGTTCGCGCTCAGAATCTCCGTGGCGCTCAGAATCTCCGTGGCGCTCAGAATCTCCGTGGCGCTCGGATTCCTCCGCCGGGCTCGGAGCGTTACGGCGCTCAGAACGTCTGCAGCGTGACGAAGACGACCCGGCGCTGCTCGCCCTCGCCCTCCACCTCGATCCGCACCCGCTGCCCCGGGCGCAGCATCCGCAGCCCCCCGGCGTCGAAGGCCGCGGTGTCGAACGGCAGCGGGGTGCCGTCGTCCAGCAGCACGCTGCCGGCGCGGGTCTCGGGGTCGTACGTATAGGCGGTTCCCTGCATGTCCGCCAGCCTAGCCCTGGTGTGGGAGCCCACGCCCAGGGCCACCGCCGCGCGCAGATCCCCGGCCGTGTCCACATCGCGCCGCACCGAGTCCACCCCCGTCAGTTCGATCTCCCGCGCCCCCGACGCCCGGTGCCGGTCCCGTGACGCGCCCCCGAAGGCGGGCGCCAGCTCGGCGCCGGGCGCCGCCGAGAGCAGCGTGGTGCCCACCCCCGCGGCGTCTGCCAGGAAGGCCCGTGAGAAGTCGGAGGCGGCCTCGAGCACCAGGTCGAGCTCCACCGTCCGCAGCGCCGGGAGATCGGCGTTGAGCGCCGCCACGGCGGCCTGGGGACGCTCCTCGCGGACCGCGCGGGCGCCGTGCGCCAGCGCCGCGTTCAGTCCGAGCCCCGGGGAGTCGGGCAGGATCCGGGCGCCGAGGGCCGACAGCTCACGTCCGGCGAGCGGGTCGTCGGTGACGACGGTCACCTCCCGCACCCACCGGCTCGCCAGCGCCGCGCCCACCGTGTCCTGGGCGAACGCGAGGGCGAGCGAGGCACGCGGACCGTCCCCCGCGGCGTCGGAGAGCCTGGTCTTGGCCCGTGCCAGGGGCTTCAGCGGCACCACGAGGGTCCAGGTCACAGGGGCTCCGTTTCTTCCCACGGGCCTCATTCTGACCTGCTGCCCGGCTCGCCGAAGACGTGCGGGGTTACGGTGTTCTCGACAGACGGGGTGCCTGGAGCGACACTTGTGCGGCTGCCGGGGACGACAGCAAGCCAGCAGGTCAGCAGGGTCCAAGAGAGGATGTTCCGAGTGTCCGGCCGCAGAATCGGCTTCTGGTACCGCATGGCAGCGGTCTTGTGCAAACCCCCGCTGGTGGTTCTGTTCAAGCGGGACTGGCACGGAATGGAGCACATTCCCGCCGACGGTGGATTTATCACCGCGATCAACCACAACTCGTATCTCGACCCGCTCTCCTACGCGCACTTCCAGTACAACACCGGAAGGGTGCCGCGCTTCCTCGCCAAGGCCGCCCTCTTCAGAGGCGGCTTCGTGGGCACCATGCTCCGCGGCACCGGCCAGATCCCCGTCTACCGCGAGTCCACCGACGCCGCCAACGCCTTCCGGTCCGCCGTGGACGCCATCAACAAGGGGGAGTGCGTGGCCTTCTACCCCGAGGGCACCCTCACCCGCGACCCGGACATGTGGCCCATGCGCGGAAAGACCGGCGCCGCGCGGGTCGCGCTGCTCACCAAGGCCCCGGTCATCCCCGTCGCCCAGTGGGGCGCCAACGAGGCCGTGCCGCCCTACGCCAAGGAGAAGCGGGTCCGCCTCTTCCCCCGTAAGACGCTCAAGGTGCACGCCGGCCCGCCGGTGGACCTGTCCGAGTTCTACGGCCAGGAGCCCACCGCGGAGGTCCTCAGGGCGGCCACCGACACCATCATGGACGCCGTCACCGAGCTCCTCTCCGAGGTGCGCGGCGAGCCGGCGCCCGTTCAGAGGTACGACCGGCCCACCCGGGCCGACACCGACGGCCCGCCGCTCCCGCTGGCCGATGAGGAGAGCAAGTGACGCGCTGCGCCGTCTTCGGCACCGGCTCCTGGGGCACCGCCTTCGCGATGGTGCTCGCCGACGCGGGGTGCGAGGTGACGCTGTGGGGGCGCCGGCCCGGTGTCGTCGAGGCCATCAACACCGGCCGCGGCAATCCCGACTACTTCCCCGGGGTGCGGCTCCCCGACGGCGTGCGGGCCACCACCGACCCGGCCGAGGCCGCGGCCGGCGCGGAGTTCACCGTCTTCTCCGTGCCCTCCCAGACGCTGCGCGGCAACCTCTCCGACTGGGCCCCGCTGCTGGCCGCCGACACCGTACTGGTCTCCCTGATGAAGGGCGTCGAACTCGGCACGGCCAAGCGGATGAGCGAGGTCGTCCAGGAGGTCGCCAAGGCGCCCGCGGAGCGCGTCGCGGTGCTCACCGGGCCCAACCTCGCCAAGGAGATCGCCGCCCGGCAGCCCGCCGCCTCCGTGGTGGCCTGCCCCGACGAGAGCGTGGCCCGCCGCCTCCAGACCGCCTGCCACACCGCGTACTTCCGCCCGTACACCAACACCGACGTGGTCGGCTGCGAGCTGGGCGGCGCGGTGAAGAACGTCATCGCGCTGGCCGTGGGCATCGCCGACGGTATGGGGCTCGGCGACAACACCAAGGCGTCGCTCATCACCCGCGGCCTCGCCGAAACGACCCGGCTGGGCCTGGCGATGGGCGCCGACGCGCACACCTTCGCGGGCCTGGCGGGCATGGGCGACCTCGTCGCCACCTGCTCCTCCCCGCTCTCCCGCAACCACACCTTCGGCACCAACCTGGGCCGCGGGATGACACTGGAGGAGACCATCGCGGTCACCAAGCAGACCGCGGAGGGCGTCAAGTCGTGCGAGTCGGTGCTGGATCTCGCCCGCCGCCACGATGTCGACATGCCCATCACCGAGACCGTCGTCGAGATCGTGCACGACGGCAAACAGCCCCTTGTCGCACTCAAAGAGCTGATGTCCCGCAGCGCCAAGGCCGAGCGGCACTGACGCCACGCGGACCGCAAGGTAACCTCAACGCGATATGAGCAGCCAGACCCCTTCCCCACGCCCTGTCCCGGCTTCCTCCGGAGGTGAGCGGCGGAAGCCGCGCGTCGCCGTCGTCTTCGGCGGCCGCAGCTCCGAGCACCCCATCTCGGTGGTCACCGCGGGCGCCGTGCTGCGCGCCATCGACCGTGAGAAGTACGACGTGCTGCCGATCGGCATCACCACGGACGGCCGTTGGGCGCTGACCGCCGACGAGCCCGAGCGGATGGCCATCGCCAACCGCGAGCTGCCCAGCGTCGAGCGGCTCGCCGAGTCCAGCGAGGGCTCGGTCGTCCTCCCGGTCGACCCGGGGAACCGCGAGGTCGTCTACAGCGAGCCGGGGGCGGTGCCCAAGGCACTGGGCGACGTCGACGTCGTCTTCCCCATGCTGCACGGCCCGTACGGCGAGGACGGCACCCTCCAGGGGCTGCTGGAGCTCTCCGGGGTGCCGTACGTGGGCGCCGGGGTGCTCGCCTCCGCCGTGGGCATGGACAAGGAGTACATGAAGCGGGTGTTCGTCTCCTTCGGGCTGCCCGTCGGCCCGTACGAGGTGATCCGCCCCCGGGCCTGGGAGCAGGAACCCGCCGCCGCCCGCCAGAGGATCGTGGAGTTCGCCGAGGAGCACGGCTGGCCGCTCTTCGTGAAGCCCGCGCGCGCCGGCTCGTCCTTCGGCATCAGCAAGGTCGAGGGCCCGGATGACCTGGACGCGGCCGTCGAGGAGGCCAGGCGCCACGATCCGAAGGTCATCGTGGAGGCGCTGCTGCGCGGCCGCGAGATCGAGTGCGGGGTGCTGGAGTACGAGGACGGGCCGCGCGCCAGCGTGCCCGCCGAGATCCCGCCGGTCTCCTCCCACGCCTTCTACGACTTCGAGGCGAAGTACATCGACGCGGCGGACGGCATCGTGCCCGCGCCGCTCACCGAGGAGCAGACCCGCCGGGTCCAGGAGCTCGCGGTGGCCGCCTTCGAGGCGGCGTCCTGCGAGGGGCTGGTCCGGGCCGACTTCTTCCTGCTGGACAGCGGCGAGTTCGTGATCAACGAGATCAACACCATGCCCGGCTTCACCCCGATCTCGATGTACCCGCGCATGTGGCAGGAGAGCGGTGTGAGCTACCCCGAGCTGGTGGACCGGCTGCTGGAGGCCGCGCTGCGCCGCTCGACGGGGCTGCGCTAGCCGGACGGCCGTACCAGTCGCACGGGGCCGTGCTAGGCCACGCCCTTCGGGACCGTCTTCTTGACGGCGGGGGCGAGATCGAGCAGGGGGTTGACCTCGGGGGAGTACTTCTTGGGCACGGTCACCTCGACATAGGCCCGGCGCAGTACGGTGGTGAAGCGGTAGCCGTCGTCCCGCTTCTCCGGGAGCCACTCGACGCCGTTCACCTCGGCCGAATCGGTCTTGGAGCCCATCGCCTCCGGTCGGGGGACCCCGCAGCGCAGCTGCACGGCGGGGTCCCCCCACACGGCCGTGTAGTCCGAGGCGGGCTCGGCCGTGCCCCGCTTCAGCCCGTTCACGGCATCGGGCAGTTCCTTGTGCAGCGCCCGGCATATCGCGGCCGCCTGTGGGGCCGGTGTGGGAACCGCGGGAGCCTCGGTGTCGTCGGAATCCCCGGTGGAGGAGCAACCGGCTACCGGCACCAGGGCCAGGGCCACCGCGGCGGACAGCGGGACGAGCCGTCGGGCGAGACTACGGTGTGCGGAATTCACCGGCCGATCATACGGGGGAGCTAGAGATGGACGACCGGGCAGGTCAGGGTACGGGTGATCCCTTCCACCTGCTGGACTTTCGCGACCACCATGCGGCCGAGCTCATCGACCGTGTCGGCCTGGGCCCGCACGATCACGTCGTAAGGGCCCGTCACGTCCTCCGCCTGTATCACCCCGGGGAGCTTGGCGATGACGTCGGCCACGGTCGAGGCCCTGCCGACCTCGGTCTGGATCAGGATGTACGCCTGTACCACGGAACCTCCAGGGCGGCTACGAGGATCATGTGGGGAGAAGGGACGCCACGGTACCGCGTCGCCATGCGGCGCGGGGAGACCCGCGCGGGGAGCGCGGCGCGGCGGAAAGTGGTCACGAGCACGAAGGGGCGATGGGATGAAGGGCACCGTGGGCGAGTTGGGGGAGTTCGGGCTCATCAGAGAGCTCACCTCCCGGCTCACCACCACCCCGGCGGTGAGGCTGGGGCCCGGTGACGATGCCGCGGTCGTGGCCGCGCCCGACCGGAGGGTCGTGGCCAGTACGGACATCCTGCTGGAAGGCAGGCACTTCCGCCGGGACTGGTCCACCGCCTATGACGTCGGCCGTAAGGCCGCGGCCCAGAACCTGGCCGACATCGCGGCCATGGGCGCCGTGCCGACGGCCCTGCTGCTCGGCCTGGTGGTCCCCGCCGATCTGCCGGTGACCTGGCCGGCCGAGCTGATGGACGGCATCCGCGACGAATGCCAGGTCGCGGGCGCGGCCGTGGTGGGCGGTGACGTCGTGCGCGGGGACACCATCACCGTCGCCATCACCGCGCTGGGCGATCTGCGCAACCACGAGCCGGTCACCCGATCCGGTGCCCAGCCCGGCGACGTTGTCGCCGTCACCGGCTGGCTGGGCTGGTCGGCGGCCGGACACGCGGTGCTCTCGCGCGGCTTCCGCTCGCCGCGGGCCTTCGTCGAGGCGCACCGGCGGCCGGAGCCGCCGTACCACGCCGGTCCCGCCGCCGCCGGGCTGGGCGCCACCGCGATGACCGATGTGAGCGACGGACTGGTGGCCGACCTCGGGCATATCGCGGAGGCCAGCAAGGTCCGCATCGATCTGCACTCGGCGGACATCGACATCCCCTCGCAGATGTCGGACATCGGGCAGGCGGTGGGCGTCGATCCGCTCCAGTGGGTGCTCAGCGGGGGAGAGGACCACGCGATCGTGGCCACCTTCCCGCCCGACGCCAAGCTGCCGGCCCGCTGGAAGGTGATCGGCGAGGTGCTCAACCCCTCGGCACTGCCCCAGGTGACCGTGGACGGAGCCCCGTGGGCACACGGGGGCTGGGACCACTTCGGCGGCGACGGTAAGAGCGCCGAGTGACGGTGACGCGTGAACGTGAGGGCGCCGAGCGACGGTAAGGGCGGCCCGGGGGACGTCCGGGGGTGCCGGGGGCGCCGAGTAGATTCGGTGCCATGGCTCTACCTCCCCGCGTCCCCCGCCCCGCCCATGACGGCTCGGCGCCCGTGCGCGTCCTCACCGTCGCCGGATCGGACTCCGGCGGCGGTGCGGGCATCCAGGCCGACCTGAAGACCATGCTGGCCCTGGGCGCCCACGGCATGAGCGTGGTCACAGCGGTGACGGCGCAGAACTCCCTGGGCGTCCAGGGCGCCTGGGAACTGCCCGCCGAGGCCGTACGGGCCCAGTTCCGCAGTGTGGCCGACGACATCGGCGTCCAGGCGGTCAAGACCGGCATGCTGGCGACCGCCGAACTGGTCGAGACCGTCGCCGCGCTGCTCGCGGACCTCACCGCGCCGGTGGTCGTCGATCCGGTCGGCGTCTCCAAACACGGTGACCCGCTGCTGGCCGCCGAGGCGCTCGACGCCGTCCGTACGAAGCTGCTGCCGACCGCGACCGTCGCCACGCCCAACCTGGACGAGGTGGCCCAGCTCACCGGCGTCCGGGTGGAGTCGGAGGACGACCAGCGGCGGGCGGCCGGGGCGGTGCTCGGCCACGGCCCGCGGTGGGCGCTGATCAAGGGCGGCCATCTGCCCGGCGGCGACGCGGTGGATCTGCTCACCGACGGCACCGAGGAGCACTGGCTGCGGGCACCGCGCCACGACAACCGCCACACGCACGGCACGGGGTGCACCCTGGCCGCGGCCATCGCCACGTATCTGGCGGGCGGATACGAGGTCCCCGCAGCCGTCACGGCGGCCAAGGACTACGTCACGGGCGCCATCGCGGCGGGCTTCCCCCTGGGCACGGGCATCGGCCCGGTCGACCACGGGTGGCTGCGGGAGGGGACCGGCTGAGGGCCTGCTTCAGGGCACGCGAAAGGCCGGTCCACTCCAGTGGTGGACCGGCCTGGCGTACCGGTATCCCGCTTGCGCGGGGAGGCCGTGCGACTAGACGACTAGCGCGAAACCTTGCCGGCCTTGATGCACGAGGTGCAGACGTTGAGCCGCTTCGGGGTACGACCGACCACAGCGCGCACCGTCTGGATGTTGGGGTTCCAACGACGGCGGGTGCGGCGGTGCGAGTGCGAGATGTTGTTGCCGAAGCCCGGCCCCTTGCCGCAGACGTCGCAGTTGGCAGCCACGGGTTACTCCAAAGACGGGTCACCCTCGCTTCCCGCGAGGAGACAGGACACTGAACGGATGCCCCGGACGTTGCCTGAATCGTGGAGGATCGGCGTCGCCTGGGGGGAATGGCCCGATTCGCATCGGGCAACCGGAGCAGCATACAACGGCCACTCCCGTACAACGAAACTATCATGGCTGCCCCGGCACCCGCCGAGGGCGGCGACTACCCTGCGATGACGCGATGCCCACCCCGCCCCAGCAGCCTCCGAGGAGGACCTTTCGTGCCGCACACGCTCGATGCCGATGCGGTACGGACCTGGTGCGGGCTCGCCCTCGACGCGCTGGGCCGGGCCCGTGCGGACATCGACGCGATCAACGTCTATCCGGTCGCGGACGGGGACACCGGCACCAATCTGTATCTGACCGTCGAGTCCGCCGCCCGGGCCGTCGACGCCGCCTTCGACGGCCACGCGACCTCGGCCGCCGTGTCCCGCCCCACCCTCGCCGATGTGGTGCGCGCCATGGCCCATGGCGCGCTGATCGGCGCGCGGGGCAACTCCGGCACGATCCTGGCGCAGCTGCTGCGCGGTATGGCGGACGTCCTGGCCGACGGCACGCCGGACGGGCACCCGGGCGCGGGCGAGGCGGACGGGCTGCGGCGGGCGCTGCGGCGCGCGGTCGACCTCGCGTACCTGGCCGTCGCGCACCCCGTCGAAGGCACCGTCCTTACGGTCGCCGTGGCCGCCGCGGAGAGCGCGGAGCGCGCCACGGGCGGCGTCGCCACGGTGGCCCGCGCCGCGTACGAGGGCGCCCGTACGGCGCTCCAGGCCACCCCCGGCCAGCTCGACGCCCTCGCCCGCGCGGGGGTGGTCGACGCGGGCGGCTACGGCCTGGTGACGGTCCTGGGCGGGCTGGCCCAGGCCCTGTCGGGCGAGGCCCCCGCGGCGCTCGCACCGGCCCGCCCCGCCCATGACGCCCTCACATCCGCCGGGACGGGCGGGCAGGACCTGACGGGCTGCTCCACCGACGGCGCTCCGGACGGCGGGCCCGCCTTCGAGGTGATCTACCTCCTGGAGGCCGACGACACGGCCGTGACCGCCCTGAGGGAGCGGCTGGACGCCCTCGGCGACTCCCTGGTGGTCGTCGGCGGCGACGGCCTGTGGAACGTCCACGTCCATGTGGACGACGCGGGGGCGGCCGTGGAGGCGGGCATCCAGGCCGGGCGCCCGTACCGCATCCGGATCAGCCACTTCGACGGCGCCGCCGTCGGTAAGGCGGGCTCGGACGGTCCGGACCGGCCGGGCCCGGCCATCGTCCTGCCGGATCAGTCCGGCGCCCAGGGCCCCACGGGCGGCCCGCGCGCCGAGCGCGCGCCCCGTGCCGTGGTCGCCGTCGTCCCCGGTGACGGACTGGCCGCGCTGTGCGCCGAGGCGGGCGCGACCGCGGTCGCCACCCGCCCCGGGGAGCCGCCCGCCAGCGGTGAGCTGGTGGACGCGGTCCGCCGGGCCCACGCCCGGGAGGTCGTGCTGCTGCCGAACGACACCGAGCTGCACCACATGGCGGCCGCGGCCGCTGCCCAGGCCCGCGCCGAGGGCGTACGGGCCGCGGTGATCCCCACCCGCTCCGCCGTCCAGGGCATCGCCGCGCTCGCCGTCCACGAACCCGGCCGCAGCTTCGACGAGGACGTGGTCGCCATGACCTCGGCCGCGGGCGCCACCCGGTACGCGGAACTGGCCGTCGCCGAGCGCCAGTCCTGGACCATGGCCGGGGTGTGCCAGGCCGGGGACGTCCTGGGCATGATCGACGGCGATGTGGCGGTGATCGGCTCGGAGCTGGCCGCGACCGCCGAGACGGTGCTGGACCGGATGCTGGCGGCGGGCGGTGAGATGGTCACGCTGGTACTCGGCGCGGACCTTCCGGACGAGGTCGCCGAGCGGCTGGAGCGGCATGTGCGGGAGGGGCACTTCGCCGTCGACACGGTCGTCTACCGCGGCGGTCAGCCCACCGCGCCGCTGATCATAGGCATCGAATGAGCCCGGCCGCGCGGAGCGGCCCCCGCTGAACCACCCCGGTGGAATCACCCCGCTCGTCATCCCCGATTGTCACCCCCGTGGTGTGCAATGGACGGGTGCCCGTGCTGGATGAACCCCTGAAGAAGGTCCTGGGCGGCAACACCGCGAAGGTGATGGCCGACCATCTCGACCTGCACACCGTCGGCGACCTGCTGCACCACTACCCGCGGCGGTACGCGGAGCGCGGTGAGCTGACCCGGCTGTCCGACCTGCCCCTGGAGGAGCATGTGACCGTGGTGGCGCAGGTCGCCGACGCCCGGGTGCACACGTTCAACGGCGGCCGGGGCCGGCGGCTGGAGGTCACCATCACCGACGGCAGCGGCCGTCTCCAGCTGGTCTTCTTCGGCAAGGGCGTCCACAAGCCGCGTACGGAGCTCCAGCCCGGCACCCGTGCGATGTTCGCCGGGAAGGTCTCGGTCTTCAACCGCAAGCGGCAGCTGGCCCACCCCGAGTTCAAGACGCTGGGCGCGGGGAGCGGCGCGGAGGCCGTGGAGGCGTTCGCCAATCAGCTGCTGCCGCTGTACCCGGCGTGCAAGCAGATGGAGTCCTGGCAGATCCAGCAGGCCGTCGACACCGTGCTCGGCCCGGCCGGCCATGAGGAGTCCGCGCTGGCCGGGCTGATCGACCCGCTGCCCGAGACCCTGCGCGAGGGCCGTGGGCTGGCCACGCTCCCCGAGGCGCTGCGCAAGATCCACCGGCCGGGCACCAAGGCCGATATCGCCACGGCCCGGGACCGGCTGAAGTGGGACGAGGCGTTCGTCCTTCAGGTGGCGCTCGCCCGGCGGCGGCGGGCCGACGCCCAGCTGCCAGCGGCGCCCCGCAAGCCCGCCCCGGACGGGCTGCTGACCGCCTTCGACGCCCGGCTGCCGTTCACCCTCACCGAGGGCCAGCGCCAGGTCAGCGAGGAGATCTTCGCCGACCTCGCCACCGACCACCCCATGCACCGGCTCCTCCAGGGCGAGGTCGGCTCGGGCAAGACCATGGTCGCGCTGCGCGCGATGCTCGGCGTCGTGGACGCCGGGGGACAGGCGGCGATGCTCGCGCCCACCGAGGTGCTCGCCCAGCAGCACCACCGCTCGATCACCGAGATGATGGGGGAGCTGGCCAGTTGGGGGCTGTGGCGCGAAGCGCCTCCGCAGAAGGGTGGTGGTGGGCGACGGGAGGGCGGGACGCTCGGCGGGGCGGAGCAGGGCACCAAGGTGGTGCTGCTCACCGGCTCCATGGGGGCCGCGGCCCGCCGCCAGGCGCTGCTGGACCTGGTTACAGGTGAGGCCGGGATCGTGATCGGCACCCATGCCCTGATCGAGGACAAGGTCCAGTTCCACGATCTGGGGCTGGTGGTCGTGGACGAGCAGCACCGCTTCGGGGTCGAGCAGCGCGACGCCCTGCGCTCCAAGGGCAAGCAGCCCCCGCATCTGCTGGTGATGACGGCCACCCCGATCCCGCGCACCGTGGCCATGACCGTCTTCGGCGATCTGGAGACCTCCGTCCTGGACCAGCTGCCCTCGGGCCGTTCCCCGATCGCCTCCCATGTGGTGCCCGCGAAGGACAAGCCCCACTTCCTGACCCGCGCCTGGGAGCGGGTGCGCGAGGAGGTGGCCGCCGGCCACCAGGGCTATGTGGTGTGCCCGCGGATCGGGGACGAGGAGGACGAGTCCAAGGCGGCGAAGGAGAAGAGCCCGGCGGACGAGGCCGAGAAGCGCCCGCCGCTGGCCGTCGTCGACATCGCCGAGCAGCTGGTCAAGGGCCCGCTGAGTGATCTGCGGGTGGAGGTGCTGCACGGGCGGATGCAGCCCGAGGCCAAGGACGAGGTGATGCGCCGCTTCGCCGCGGGCGAGGTGGACGTCCTGGTCGCCACGACCGTCATCGAGGTCGGTGTGAACGTCCCGAACGCCACCGCCATGGTGATCATGGACGCCGACCGGTTCGGCGTCTCCCAGCTGCACCAGCTGCGCGGCCGCGTCGGCCGGGGCTCGGCCGCCGGGCTGTGTCTGCTGGTGACCGACATGCCCGAGGGCAGTCCCGCCCGGTCGCGGCTGGGCGCGGTCGCGGCCACGCTCGACGGCTTCGAGCTGTCCCGGATCGACCTCGAGCAGCGCCGGGAGGGCGATGTGCTCGGCCAGGCCCAGTCCGGGGTCCGCTCCTCGCTGCGGGTGCTCGCCGTCATCGACGACGAGGAGGTCATCGCGGCGGCCCGGGAGGAGGCGTCCGCGATCGTCGCCGCCGACCCGGAGCTGGCCGGATACCCGCAGTTGCGCACCGCGCTGGACGCCCTGCTGGACAAGGAGCGCGCGGAGTTCCTCGACAAGGGCTGAGCCCCGCGAAAGAAGCGCTCGGCCACCGCCGGCCCCCGTACGCCATATCGTGGAGGTGCGGCGGCCCCGCCCGGACGGGCACCCGGCGCCGCTGCCCCGACCACCGCGAAGGACGGCCCCCACCCATGACCCGCGTGATCGCCGGTGCGGCCGGCGGCCGCCGCCTGGCCGTGCCGCCGGGAAACGGCACCCGACCCACCTCGGACCGGGCGCGCGAGGGCCTGTTCTCCACCTGGGAGTCGCTGCTCGGCTCGCTGGACGGGGCCCGCGTCCTGGACCTGTACGGCGGCTCGGGCGCGGTCGGCCTGGAGGCGCTGTCCCGTGGCGCCGCCCACACGCTGCTGGTCGAGTCCGACCCGCGGGCGGCCCGCACGATCCGCCAGAACGTCCGCACCCTCGGTCTGCCCGGCGCGGAGCTGCGCACCGGCAAGGCCGAACAGACCATCACCGGACAGGCCCCCGACACCGGCCCGTACGACGTCGTTTTCCTGGATCCGCCCTACGCGGTCAGCGACGACCAACTCCGGGAGATACTCCTCACACTCCTGGGGAAGGGCTGGCTCGCGCCCGGCGCGCTGGCCACCGTTGAGCGGAGCACACGAGGTGGGGAGTTCGTGTGGCCTGCCGGATTCGAGGGGCTCAGGTCCCGTCGCTACGGCGAGGGCACGCTTTGGTACGGTCGCGCCGCCTCGACGTGCGAGAACGCGTCATGACCGGACCCGAGAGCGAGGAACTTCCGTTGCGCCGCGCAGTCTGTCCGGGGTCGTTCGACCCCGTCACCAATGGACACCTCGACATCATCGCCCGTGCCTCCAAGCTCTATGACGTCGTGCACGTCGCCGTGATGATCAACAAGTCGAAGCAGGGCCTGTTCACGGTGGACGAGCGGATCGATCTCCTCCGCCAGACCACGGAGGAGTACGGAAACGTCAAGGTGGAGGCGTTCCACGGCCTCCTGGTGGACTTCTGCAAGCAGCGGGACATCCCCGCGATCGTCAAGGGTCTGCGGGCCGTCAGCGACTTCGACTACGAGTTGCAGATGGCCCAGATGAACAACGGCCTCTCCGGTGTGGAGACGCTGTTCGTGCCCACCAACCCCACCTACAGCTTCCTCTCCTCCAGCCTGGTCAAGGAGGTCGCGGCCTGGGGCGGCGACGTCTCCCACCTGGTGCCCCCGTTGGTCCTGGAAGCGCTCGCCGAGCGGCTCGGCCGGAAGTAGCGGCTGACGGGGCGTCAGCGGCTGTCCGGGAGGCGCCCGCTGGCCGTACAGTCGTGCCGTTCGTGTCCCGTACCCATCCGCATCCAGACAGTCTGCGAGCACCCACAGTGGACGTGCAGAAGAAGCTCGACGAGATCGTCGATACCGTCGGCGGCGCCCGGTCCATGCCCATGTCGGCCTCGTGCGTGATCAACCGCGCCGAGCTGCTCGCCATGCTCGAAGAGGTGCGAGCGGCACTCCCGGACTCCCTGGCCCACGCCCAGGAGCTGATCGGCGGCCGGGACCAGATGGTCGAGGAGGCCCACCGGGAGGCCGAGCGGATCATCGAGTCCGCGCACGCCCAGCGCGCCGGGCTGGTCTCGGACACCGAGCTGGTGCGGAAGTCCCAGGAGGAGGCCGACCGGATCCTCACCGAGGCCCGCCGGGAGGCCGAGGAGATCCGCGTCGAGGCCGACGACTACGTGGACAGCAAGCTGGCCAACTTCGAGGTCGTGCTCACCAAGACCATCGGCTCGGTCGACCGCGGCCGGGAAAAGCTGCTCGGCCGCGCCCCCGGCGCCGAGGACGGCCTCGGGCAGCCCGACGAGGGCCCGGAGCGCAGCGCCGACCCGGCCACCCTGCGGCACCGCGCGGACGAGTACGTGGACACCAAGCTGGGGGCCGTCTCGGCGGTCCTCGCCAAGACCCTGGAGGCGGTCGGCCGGGGCCGCCAGAAGCTGCTCGGGGCCCGCCCCGCCGATGAGCTCGGCGCCCATATGGCGGCCCAGGACGAGGCCGGCATGGCCCTGCGGACCACCGACGACGACTATCTGGCGGACCTGGCCCAGTCCCAGGCGGACCTCGTCCAGCCCGTCGCCCCGCCCGACCAGGCGGCCGCCGACGCCGCGTACTACGCCGCCACCGCGAGCTATCAGCAGCAGCAGGACGCGTACGGCTACCAGCAGGCGTACGTACAGCAGGACCAGTACGCCGCGCAGGGCGGCTATCAGCAGGACGCCTATGGCTGGCAACAGCAGGCCCAGGCCCAGGGCTACGATCCGAACGCGGCCTATGTGCCCCAGCAGCCTCAGCAGCTGCCTCAGCATCATCAGCAGCAGCAGCCGGGTGCCGCGCTCGACGAGACCAGCCTGTTCGACACGAGCATGATCGACCTCGATCAGCTCCGCCAGTACGAGCAGGGTCGCTAGTCCCGCTCCCCACCGGGCTGCCGGAACCCCTTCCCCACCGGGCGGATTGGGTCTAACGCGGCCTGTCCAGTATCCTGGCTCTTCGGTCGCGCGTACGTCCGCGATCTCGGCTGCCCGCTTCGTAGTGGATCGGGTGGCCCGCCGCAGCGTAGAAAGCAGGAAGCCCTGAACGCCCGCCTCGACCACCGTGCCCCTCTCGTGTTCGACACGCGCGAGCTGGGCCGTCGTCCCGGTGCGCTCAAAAGGGCCTCCCGCTCCGTGGTGGCGCCCAAGGGCCTCGGTATCGAGGTCATCGGGGTGCGGGAGGGCACGACGATCGAGCTGGACCTCCGCCTGGAGTCGGTCATGGAAGGGGTGCTTGTCACAGGCACCGCCCGTGCGCCGCTCACGGGGGAGTGCGTAAGGTGTCTGGAGCCGCTGGAGCGAGAGCTCGAAGTGGACTTCCAGGAGATGTACTCCTACCCCGACGCCGACGACCGGAGCCGCGAAGCGGATACCGGCGACGACGCCGAGGAGGAGGACATGCTCTTCCTCGAGGCCGACCTGTTCGACCTCGAGCCCGTGCTGCGCGACGCGGCGGTGCTCGCACTGCCGCTGCAGCCGGTGTGCCGGGAGGACTGCCCGGGTCTGTGTGCCGATTGTGGCGCCCGGCTCGCGGACGACCCCGACCACCACCACGAGTCCGCCGACATCCGTTGGGCGGCACTGCAGGGACTCGCCGAGACCATGAGGGACGGCGAGAAGGAAAACGCACCCCGCGAGCGCGGGGATGACTCACAGGAGAAGTAGCCGTGGCTGTTCCGAAGCGGAAGATGTCGCGCAGCAACACGCGCCACCGCCGGTCGCAGTGGAAGGCTGCGGTCCCCAACCTGGTGGCGTGCGAGCGCTGCCACGAGCCGAAGCAGCAGCACATCGCGTGCCCGAGCTGCGGCACCTACAACCGCCGCCAGGTCCTCGAGGTCTGATCGGCGGGTGACAGGCTCTATGTCAGACGCCATCACGCCCCCGCGCAAGCGCGGTGAAGCGGCCCAGGCGGACACGGCCTCGTCCCACACGATCCTGGAAGGGCGGCTCGGGTACCAGCTCGAGTCCGCCCTTCTGGTGCGTGCGCTGACCCACCGCTCCTTCGCGTACGAGAACGGCGGGCTGCCCACCAACGAGCGGCTGGAATTCCTCGGGGATTCGGTGCTCGGCCTGGTGGTCACCGACACGCTGTACCGCATCCACCCCGACCTGCCCGAGGGCCAGCTGGCCAAGCTGCGGGCCGCGGTGGTGAACTCGCGCGCGCTCGCGGAAGTGGGTCGCGGCCTCGACCTCGGTGCTTTCATCCGGCTCGGCCGGGGTGAAGAGGGCACCGGTGGCAGGGACAAGGCTTCCATCCTCGCCGACACCCTTGAAGCGGTGATCGGCGCGGTCTATCTCGACCGGGGGCTCGACGCCGCCGCGGAGCTGGTCCATCGGCTCTTCGACCCGCTGATCGAGAAGTCCTCGAACCTCGGCGCCGGCCTGGACTGGAAGACCAGCCTCCAGGAGCTGACCGCCACCGAGGGCCTCGGAGTCCCGGAGTACCTGGTCTCCGAGACCGGTCCCGACCACGAGAAGACCTTCACGGCTGCTGCCCGCGTCGGTGGTGTCGCGTACGGCACCGGCACCGGCCGCAGCAAGAAGGAAGCCGAGCAGCAGGCGGCCGAGGCCGCCTGGCGCGCCATCCGCGCGGCTGCCGACGAGGCCCAGGCGAAGGCCAAGGCGGCCGACGCCGAAACCGCGGGCACGGCGGCGGACGGCGGAGCCGCCGCCGACACGGCCTCCCCGGCACGCTGATCGGCCTTCCCCGACCCGCACCGTCCATCACGTCCGTAACGCCACTCACCGCCCCCGCGGCGGACGGCCCGCCCGGGCCGTTCCGCCCGGGGGCGGTGAGGGCTCGAAGGCCGAGGAGGCCCCCGTTGCCCGAGCTGCCCGAGGTCGAGGTGGTCCGCCGCGGACTGGAGCGCTGGGTCAGCGGCCGTACGGTCGCCGAGGTCCAGGTGCTGCACCCCCGTGCGGTCCGCCGCCACCTCGGCGGCGCGGAGGACTTCGCGGCCCGCCTCAGGGGCCGCCGCGCCGGGACCGTCCGCCGCCGCGGCAAGTATCTGTGGCTGCCGTTCGACGACGACGCGGCCGCCGAGTCCGTCCTGGCCCATCTCGGGATGAGCGGGCAGCTGCTGGTCCAGCCGGCCGAGGCCCCCGACGAGAAGCATCTGCGCATCCGGGTCCGCTTCGCCGACGACGCGGGCACCGAGCTGCGCTTCGTCGACCAGCGCACCTTCGGCGGGCTCTCGCTGCACGACACCGTCCCCGGCGACCTGGAGGGGCTGCCGGACGTCATCGCGCACATCGCCCGCGATCCGCTGGACCCCGCCTTCGACGAGGCCGCCTTCCACATCGCGCTGCGCCGCCGCCGCACCACGATCAAGCGCGCGCTGCTGGACCAGTCGCTGATCAGCGGGGTCGGCAACATCTACGCCGACGAGGCGCTGTGGCGAGCCCGGCTGCACTACGACCGGCCCACGGCCACCCTCACCCGCCCGCGTGCCGCCGAACTCCTGGACCATGTGCGCGAGGTGATGACCGCCGCGCTGGCCGTCGGCGGCACCAGCTTCGACAGCCTCTATGTGAACGTGAACGGCGAGTCGGGGTACTTCGAGCGCTCCCTGGACGCCTACGGCCGGGAGGACGAGCCCTGCCGCCGCTGCGGCACCGCGATGCGCCGCCGCCCGTGGATGAACCGCTCCAGTTACTTCTGCCCGCGCTGTCAGCGCCCGCCGCGCCCGGCCACCACGGCCCGTCCGGCGTCCCGCGCCGCTGCCTCGCCGCTCCCGACGCGCGTGGTGTCGTAGCGCTCCTGGGCCGTCAGCACCTCGGGCATCCGGTCCTCGACCAGATGGATCAGGGCCAGCAGCCGCTCGGCGACCGCGCTGCCCAGCGGGGTCAGCCGGTAGTCCACCCGGGGCGGGTTGGTCGGCTGCGCCTCTCGGTGCACCAGACCGTCGCGCTCCAGGGCGTGCAGCGTCTGGGACAGCATCTTCTCGCTGACGCCGTCGACCCGCCGCCGCAGCTCGTTGAAGCGGAAGGTGCCGTCGTGGAGCGCGCCCAGGATGAGGCCGCCCCATTTGCCGGTGACATGCTCCAGCGTGCCGCGTGAGGGGCAGGCACGGGCGAACACGTCGAAGGCCAGGTTCTCCGCGTCCACCGTGGTGGACGCCCCGCCAGTGCGTTCACTGTCCATACCCACACCATACGCGCACTCAGCGCTGACTCCAGGGTCGCGCTTTCGGCTGGTGAGTGTGCTGCTCGTACGGGCATGTGAAAGCCCGGGGCGCTTTCGTACACCCCGGGCTTTCACACATGTCCGGACGCGGGGCCCCGTTCTGGGCTTCCGCTCAGCGGCTCAGTAGCCGAAGTCCTGGGTCCACCAGGGGCCGCCGTCGCCGAAGTGCGCACCGACGCCCAGTCGCTTGAACGAGCAGTTGAGGATGTTGGCGCGGTGGCCGGAGCTGTTCATCCAGGAGTCCATCACGGACTGTGCGTCCGACTGGCCGCGGGCGATGTTCTCCCCGCCCAGGTCCAGGATGCCCGCGCCCTCGGCGCGCTCCCAGGGGCTGTCGCCGTCCGGGTTGATGTGGTCGAAGAACTGGCGCAGGGACATGTCCTCGCTGAAGTCCTCGGCCAGCTGGGCGAGTTTGGAGTCGGCCGTCACGGGGTCGCAGCCGACCTTCTTGCGCTCTTTGTTGACGAGGGTGAGGACTTCGGCCTCCGAGGCGGTCTCGGGGCCGGCCGACTCCGCCGGGGGTTCGGGCGCGGTCGGCTCCGTCGAAGGCTTCTGCGACGGCTTGCCGTGCCCGCCGCCGTTCGCGCCGCCCTTGCCGTTGCTGTTGTCGCTTCCCTTGCCCTTGCCGTTTCCGCCGGGCCGGTCGCTCCCGGAGGGCTGGGAGGGCGTCGGCTGCTCCGGCGGGGTGGTGGAGGGCGTCTGAGAGGGCTTGGAGGGGGTCTTGGAGGGAGTTGTGGAGGGTGCGTGAGGCCGGTCGTCACCACGGCTGGGCGGCACCGTGCTGCGATCGGTGGGGGCCGCGGACTGCGAGCCCTGCGTCTCCAGGCCGGTGTCCGAGGGACCACCGCCCGCCTGGACCTGTCCGGCGGAGTCATTGCCCCCGCCTAGTTCGTAGCCGTTCGGACCGAGTCCGGAGGCCATCGCCACGGCGCCGACCGCGACAGCGGCGGACACGCCCAACAGTCCGGTCCGGACCGGAGCGAGGGGGCTCCGGTGCGGTCCCCGGTGGCGGCCTGCGGCGGCCACCTGCGCCGGGGTACCGGGGGCAGATCGTCGATGGCGGCCCATCTCCTGCCTTCCTTGTGTGCTCGGCGTCAAAAGTCGCTCGAAATGTGTCACTCGTGTGCGCGAGCCATGTATCACTCGTGTGGGTGAGTCCTGTTGAGCCGGGACTGTACGCCATTCGGGCCCCAACGCGCCTGCCTACTGGGCAATTCGATGGTTTAGCGGCTGCTCGGGCGGGGGGTTAGCGTGCGCATATGAACGAAAGAGTCCGCCTCACCGTGTGGGTCCGCGGCCGCGTCCAGGGCGTCGGCTTCCGCTGGTACACGCGGGCCAATGCGCTGCGCATCGGGGACCTCGTCGGCTTTGCGTCCAACCTCGCCGACGGGCGGGTGCAGGTGGTCGCTGAGGGCCCGCGTGCGGAATGCGAACAATTGCTCGAATGGCTCCGGGATGGCGACACGCCCGGGAAAGTCGAGGGAATCACCGAGATCTGGGACACACCTCGCGGCGGCTACGACGCCTTCGAGATCCGTTGATCAACTCACCGGAGCACCCTCCGTGGCCCCCCTCTGACCACGCCTTCCCTGCGCACGGTGAGCAGAAATCGGCTGATGGTTGCCAACGGGGCCGCGCCGTGGAAGGCTGCGGGTCACGAAAGATCCCCGACCGCGATGGGTCATCTGGAGAGGGGCGGGAGCGTCCGCCGCCAGTGTGCTCTCGGCCCCTGCGGGCCCGTCGGCGTGTGATCGTGTTGACCCTCAAACCAATTGGTGAGACGCTGGAAGCCCCGCGCACCTTAACTGTTTGTCGCGCAGCACGGTAGTAATTCGGCAGGCATCGCGGGTGCAAATTCCCTCACGACCCACACCGCTTCGGTCGGTCACTCAGTGTGGAGGACCATCCATCATGGCAAAGGCGCTTCTCGGTTACGTCGGCGGTTCCGACCCCCGAGTCCTCGCCGAGATGCGACGGCTTCAGCAGCGCGTCCAGGACCTTGAATCCGAGATCGTACGGATTCAGGCCGAGAACGACGCGCTGTCCGCCGCCGCTCGTCACGGCGACTCGCTGCTCGAAAGCTTCGACGTATCCCAGGCGGAGCCTGCGCTCGCCTGACCCAGCCCCAGGGCCGGTCGGGCTGCATCGTCAGCCGCTTGAGAATCTTCAAGGGACGCTTCGGCGTCCCTTCGTCGTATCCCCAGTGTGCTTCCGAGCCACCCTTACCGACTGATGTGCCCCTCTCTTCCAGCGGTGAAACCGATCATTGCTGAAACGGAGAAAAAGCCGGGACGGGTGCGCCGCGCCACCGTCACGGGACGGTGTCGGAGGAAGTGCGGCGGGTAGAGTCCAAAGGCGTGCATCTCAAGAGCCTGACCCTGCGAGGGTTCAAATCCTTCGCCTCCGCCACGACGCTCCGGTTCGAACCGGGCATCACCTGCGTCGTCGGCCCCAACGGCTCGGGCAAGTCCAATGTCGTGGACGCCCTTTCCTGGGTCATGGGCGAACAGGGTGCCAAATCCCTGCGCGGCGGCAAGATGGAGGACGTCATCTTCGCCGGGACCACCGGCCGTCCCCCGCTCGGCCGCGCCGAGGTCTCGCTCACCATCGACAACGCCGATGGCGCGCTGCCCATCGACTACGCCGAAGTCACCATCACACGGATCATGTTCCGCAACGGCGGCAGCGAATACCAGCTCAACGGGGACACCTGCCGGCTGCTGGACATCCAGGAACTGCTCTCCGACTCCGGCATCGGCCGTGAGATGCACGTCATCGTCGGGCAGGGCCAGCTCGACGGGGTGCTGCACGCCGACCCGACCGGCCGCCGCGCCTTCATCGAGGAGGCCGCGGGCGTCCTCAAGCACCGCAAGCGCAAGGAGAAGGCGCTGCGGAAGCTGGACGCGATGCAGGCCAACCTCGCCCGCGTCCAGGACCTCACCGACGAACTGCGCCGCCAGCTCAAGCCGCTCGGCCGGCAGGCCGCGGTGGCCCGGCGGGCCGCCGTCATCCAGGCCGATCTGCGCGACGCCCGGCTGCGGCTGCTCGCCGACGACCTGGTGACCCTGCGCGAGGCGCTGCGCGCCGAGGTCGCCGACGAGGCCGAGCTCAAGCGGCGCAAGGAGGCCGCCGAGACCGCGCTGCGCACCGCGCAGCAGCGCGAGGCGGCGCTGGAGGAGCAGGTGCGGAGGCTCGCGCCCCGGCTCCGGGACGCCCAGCAGACCTGGTACGAGCTCTCGCAGCTCGCCGAGCGGGTGCGCGGCACGATCAGCCTGGCGGACGCCCGGGTCAAGAGCGCCACCTCCGCCCCCGGGGAGGAGCGGCGCGGCCGCGACCCCGAGGACATGGAGCGCGAGGCGGCCCGCATCCGGGAGCAGGAGGCCGAGCTGGAGGCCGCCCTGGAGGCGGCGAGCCGGGCGCTGGACGACACCGTGGAGCACCGGGCCGAACTCGAGCGGAGCCTGGCCGAGGAGGAGCGCCGGCTCAAGGACGTGGCCCGCGCCATCGCCGACCGCCGCGAAGGGCTCGCCCGGCTCCAGGGCCAGGTGAACGCCGCCCGCGGCCGGGCCGGTTCGGCCCGCGCCGAGATCGAGCGGCTGGCCGCGTCCCGCGACGAGGCACAGACCCGGGCGGTCGCCGCACAGGAGGAGTACGAGCAGCTCAAGGCGGAGGTCGACGGACTCGACGCGGATGACGCGGAATTGGCGGAGCGCCATGAGAGCGCGAAGCGCGAGCTCGCCGAGGCGGAGGCCGCGCTGAGCGCGGCCCGCGAGGCGGCGACGGCCGCTGAGCGCGAGCGCGCCGCGACCTCCGCCCGGCATGACGCCCTCGCCCTCGGCTTGCGCCGTAAGGACGGTACGGGCGCCCTTATGGCCGCCGCCGACCGCCTCGGCGGACTCCTGGGCCCCGCCGCCGAACTCCTCACCGTGACCCCGGGCTTCGAGGTCCCGGTCGCCACGGCCCTGGGCGCCGCCGCCGACGCGATCGCCGTCAGCGGCCCCCACGCGGCAGCCGAGGCGATCCGCCTCCTGCGTGCCGACGACGCCGGCCGCGCCGCCCTGCTGCTGACGACGCCGGACGCGGAGGGGGAGGAGCCCTCGTCGGCCAACCTCGCGGAGCCGTCGTCCACCGCCCTGGCGGAGCCGTCGTCCACCGCCCTGGCGGAGTCCCCGTCCGCCGCCTCGGACCCGGGCAGCTCCGGCGCGCCCGCGCCGGGCGGCGCCCACGTGCCGGGCACGCGCGCCGAGGGGGTCGCGCCGAGCGGGCCGGGCCAGGGGGCCGTGCCGCGATCGGCGGCCACCCCGGCGGCGTCCGGCGCCTTCGTTCCCCCGTTCGAGCCGGGCGCGGCGCCGGACGCGGACGCCGAAACGCCCACGGC
>NZ_JBHYVB010000192.1:13870-21746 GCF_042750115.1 Streptomyces sp. NPDC059455 | reverse complement strand
GGCACCTGCCCGTACCGCCCTCGCGCGGTCCGTCCCCGGATCACTTCAGCCCGAGCACCATCGCGTCCGAGGGCGAGCACCAGACGGCCCGCGCCTCCCCGAAGCCCGCCGCGCGCAGCGTGTCCGCATGCCAGGCGACCGGCTGGAACGCCTCGGCCACGTCGCTCGCGTGGTCCGGCCCGTCGGCCGGATTGCCGAAGATCGCGAACCGCTCGGCCACCGGCCCCGCCAGCGCCTCGTCCCGCGCGGCGGTCTGCCACCAGTCCACCCAGTCCTGGGTGCCCGCGGCCTTGGCCCGCGTCCGCCGCGCCTCCTGGTACGCGTGGTCGGCGGCGTTGAGCCGGGGCGTGGCCGGATCGGGCATGTGGTCGGCGTTGAGGAACACCCCGCCCTCCCGCACCACGCCCGCGATCCGCCCGTACAGCGCCCGCAGCTCGTCCGAGCCCAGCCAGTGGAGCGCCGTGGCGGTGAGGACGGCGTCGTACGCACGGTGCGGCAGCCGCTCGGTCCAGCCGGGGTCGCACAGATCGGCGGTCACGAACTCGGCGCGCGGCTCGGCCGCGAAGTGGCCGCGGGCGATCGTCAGCAGCGCGGGGTCGAGGTCGACACCGGTGCTGATGGCGCCCGGGAACCGGCGCAGCGCCCGGACCGAGATACTGCCCGTGCCACACGCCAGGTCAAGAATCCGGGGCTCCGGGCCGACGACGGCCTCGACCGTGTCGAGCATCACCCGGAACCGTTCCTCACGATCGGGGAGGTACCACTCCTGCTGCCGGTCCCAGCTCCGCTGCCACGCCTGCCAGTCCGCCACGGCGACGGTGTCCGTCATCGAGCCCCTCCAAGCCATGCGTCATCGTCTCGGCGCAGCCGCCCGTAATACCCTCGTAAGCAGAACGCCTATTACCTGACCTGATGTGACCATAGACCGCCGTTCGTAAGGACCACAAGTGGAACTGGCTTATTACTCGGATCTCGCCGTGCGCCTGGTCAACAGCGAGGAGCCGAACCGCGGCACCGACACCCTGACCTCGGTGGAGGCCGTACGGGCGCTCTTCGCCGAGAGTCAGCAGGCCCGGCGGACGACCGACGCGGATGTCACCCGGCTGAGGTCGGTCAGGGCCCGGCTGCGCGCGGTCTTCGAGGCGGCGGCGGGCGGCGACGAGGTGCTGGCGGTGGACCTGCTGAACGCGCTGCTCATCGAGTTCCCGGTGAGCCCGCAGATCTCCGGCCACGAGACCCGCGACGAGGACGGCCGCCCCGACTGGCATATGCACATCGCGGACTACGCCGCCAACGCGAGCGCCGGATACGCCGCGACCGCCTCGATGGGGCTGGCCTTCCACCTCACCGAGCTGGGCGCCGACCGGCTGGGCATCTGCGAGGCGTCACCCTGCCGCAACGCCTATCTCGACACCTCGACAAATCGTTCCCGGCGCTACTGCTCCGACCGCTGCGCCACCCGCGCCAATGTGGCCGCCTACCGCGCCCGCAAACGCCTGGACGCCGAGCGGACGGCCGGCGCCGAGCGCAGCCGCCGCCAGGACCGCGAACCCACGGGCCGCACGGCGGACACCGCCCAGGAGACCAGCCCGGCCATCGACCGCTGACCACCGCGCCCGGCGCTCCGCCCGGCACTCCGCAGCGGCCGCAGCCGCACCCAGGCCCGCGCCACCACCAGTTCGTCCGGCACGACGCCGAACTCCCGGCTGTCGTTCTCCACGTACGGGTTGTCGCCCTTCACCCACCAGCCGCCCTCGCGCCGCTCCACCGCGCGCTTGACGATCAGCAGGTCCTGCCGGAACGGATGACGCAGAACCACCACGTCCCCCGGCCGTACGGGCGCCCCGTAGCGCACCACCAACTGGTCGCCGGGGTACAGCGTCGGCTGCATCGACGGGTTGTACACCTCCGCGAGCCCGATCCGCAGCAGCCCGCGCTGGTCGCGGTCCGGCTCCTGCCCGCGATCGCCCTGCTGCTCCCGCTGCATCACGGCACCTCCGGTCCTCACCCTGTGCACCCATCACGATCCCAGGCATCCCAGCCTTGCACTGGACTTTTGACCTAAGCCCCCCGGGGCACCCGAGAAAAGGCTTCCCCCACGGAGTAATCTCGCACCTGAGAAGACGATCACGAATGGAAGGACAGCTCTATGCTCTCCCGCCTGTTCGCCCCCAAGGTTCAGGTCAGTGCCCACTGTGACCTGCCCTGCGGTGTGTACGACCCGGCCCAGGCCCGTATCGAAGCCGAGTCCGTCAAGGCCGTCCAGGAGAAGTACCAGGCCAACGAGGACCCGCACTTCCGCGCCCGTGCCACCACCATCAAGGAGGAGCGCGCGGAGCTCGCCAAGCACCATGTCTCGGTGCTGTGGAGCGACTACTTCAAGCCCCCGCACTTTGAGAAGTACCCCGAGCTGCACCAGCTGGTCAACGACACCCTCAAGGCCCTGAGCGCGGCCAAGGGCTCGACCGACCCGGCCACGGGGCAGAAGGCCCTGGACTACATCGCCCAGATCGACAAGATCTTCTGGGAGACCAAGAAGGGCTGACCCCGCCTTTCATTAGCACCACCAGACCGCACCCGAGCCGCCCCGAGTGGCCCGGGTGCGGTCTTCTTTGTCATGAACTTTTTGCCGTGAATCTTGCCGGTTTGCCTTGAACATCCTTTCCGGGCGCCGGGGTTGACGCCCGGCCCCTCACCCCCGCGGGCTGATGCCCGCCACGGTCAGGTGCAGCAGTCGGGTCGCCTCGGTGGCGGGGTCGGGGTGGTGCTGGGTGGCCAGGGCGATGCCGGCGATCAGGGTGACCAGGTCGACCGGGGTCACGCCGGGGGCCACCGCACCGGCCCGTTCGGCTCGCCGCAGCAGGGGCTCGCCCGCCTCGGCGAGGGTGTTCACGCAGGGGTTCGCGTGTTCCGGGTCGAGTTCCCCGTCCCGTAGGAGCGCGGCGCCCAGGCCCTGCACCGTGGCGGAGTAGACGGTGAGCGCGCCCAGCCAGTCCAGCAGGGCGGCCCGTACGTCGTCCGCCTCCGCGAGTTCGCGGGCGCGGGTGGCCAGGGTTTCGATGCGTTCACGGAAGACCGCTTCCAGCAGGGCGCGCCGGGTGGGGAAGTGGCGGCGCACGGTGGCCGAGCCGACTCCGGCGGTGCGGGCGATCTGCTCCAGTGAGGCGTCGGCGCCGTGCGTGGCGACCTCCTCCTCGGCGACGGCGAGGATGCGCGCGTAGTTGCGCCGGGCGTCCGCGCGCTGGGCGGGCATGGCGTCACCTCCGGGTTGCCAAGGGTTGCTAAGTGGCGGGGCCCTCCGTATCGTACCGAGCCATAAGTGGCGGGGCCCGCCGTTTGGTCTTTCCAGTCGACTTGTCGATGAGTCGATTCACCTCTGCCCGAGGAGCAGCATGCCTTCGCAATCCCCGACGTCCGCCCCCGTCCTCGTCACCGGTGCCACCGGACAGCAGGGCGGCGCCACCGCCCGCGCCCTGCTCTCGGCGGGCGTTCCCGTGCGGGCCCTGGTCCGCGACGCGGCCGGCGAGCGGGCCAAGGCCGTGGCGGCGCTCGGTGCCGAGCTGGTCACCGGCGATCTGCTCGACTTCGACTCGGTGCGGCGCGCCGCCGAGGGGGCGCGCGCCGTCTTCTCCATCCAGATGCCCGATATGAACGATCTCCAGGGCGACTCCGAGTGGATCCAGGGGCGCAATCTGATCCAGGCCGCGCGGGACGCGGGGGTGGCACAGTTCGTGCACACCTCCGTCTCCGGCGCCGGCCAGCACCACACCGAGCCCGGCTGGGCGGAGGGCCGCTGGGCGGCTCTGGAGCACTACTACGCGACCAAGAGCGGCCTCCAGGACCGGGTCCGGGAGGCGGGTTTCCGCCACTGGACGCTGCTCAAGCCCGCCTTCTTCATGGAGAACTTCCTGTCCCTGCTCCCGAACGGCCCCGAAGGCGGCCTGGCCACCATCCTCCAGCCCGGCACCGAGCTCTCCCTCATCGCCGTCGCCGACATCGGCACGGCGGCCGCCGCGGCCATCGCCGAGCCGGAGCGGTTCCATGAGGTCGAGCTGGAACTGGCGGGCGACCACATGACCATGGCCCGGGTCGCCGAGGTCCTCTCCGAGGTCACGGGCGCCGAAGTGACCGCCCCGTCGATGACCGCGGACGAGGCGCTCGCCGCCGGGATGCCGCAGTGGGGCCTCGGGCACGAGCGGCTGAACGAGGTCGGCCAGCCCGCCCGTCCCGAGTTCGCACGCGCCCTCGGCCTCCCGCTCACCGGCTTCGCGGAGTGGGCCGGGCGCCATCTGCGGCCCGCGCGGCCCGCGGTGGTCTGACCCGCGCGCTCCCCAAGGCGTCCGCTCCGTGCTCCGGGCTGTGGTTGATGCCCGGACCGGAGTGGACGAGGCTGGAAGGGAGCCCTGGTGGACGGACCCGGTGCCGTCCCGGAGGGATGGCGAGGATGAAGCGCCACGACAGCGGCTCCGCGCGGGAGTGGGGCGGCTCCGACGAAGCGGATACGGCACGAGCCACCGTCAGCGATAATGGGACGCTGACCAGCTGGAACGAGGGCGCCCGTCGACCGCTCGGGCATCCGTCCCCCGATGTCGTGGGGCGGCCCGCCGCCGAGCTGCTGGCCGATCCGGGCCGCGCGGCGGGCGCCGAGGCCCGCCATGCCCGCACCCGGCTGACCCGGTGGCACGGGATCGTGGCGCTGCGCCACCGGGACGGCCGCGAGGTGCCCGTACCGCTGCTGGCGCACCGCAGACGGCCGGAGGGCGACTGGCTGCTGGTGACCGCGGCACCCAGCGCGGAGCAGCCCCCCGAGTCGTGGAACGACGCGCTGATGCGGTGGGCCTACACCCAGTCGCCCTGCCCGATGGCGATCTACGACGCCGATATGCGGCTGCGCAAGGTGAACGCCGAGATGGCCCGCGTCACCGGCCTCCCCGAGTCGGAGATCCGCGGTCTGCGGCTTTCGGAGATCAAGGGCAAGCTCCAGAGCGAACAGCTCGAAGCGGCCATGCGCCATGTGCTGGCCACCGGTGAGCCGCGCGAGGTGGAGACGTATCTGCGCACCGGAAGCGGCGAGATCAAGGAGCAGGCCTGGTCGGCCCGGTTCGCCCCGCTACAGGCGAGGGACGGGCGGGTGTACGCGGTCTGCATGGCGGCGCACGACATCACCGATCAGTATCTGGCCCGCCAGCGGCTGCTGCTGCTGAGCGCGGCCAGCGAACGGATCGGCTCCACCCTCGACATCGGCCACACCGCGCAGGAGCTCGCCGACGTCTGCGTACCGCGGCTGGCCGACTACACCAGCATCGACCTGCTGGACCGGCTGACCCAGGAGGAGGAGCTGCCGTCCGGGCCGCTCACCGACCCGGTCGTGCTGCGCCGCGCCGCCCGGCAGTCCATTTACGAGGGCTGCCCCGAGGCCGTGGTGCCGGTGGGGAAGGTGGACACCTACCCGAAGGTCTCGCCAATGGCCGAATGCCTGGTGGCGGGGCGTCCCATCATCCACACGTCCAGCGACCCCTCGATCGCCAAGTGGGGCGCGCTGAAGCCCGACCGCGCCCGGACGATCCAGCGGTTCGGCGTCCACTCGATCATGTCGGTGCCGATCCGGGCGCGGGGGACGACGCTCGGGGTGGCCGTGTTCGCCCGCCACCGCACCCCCGAGGCGTTCACCCAGGACGATGTGGTGCTGGCCGAGGAGATCACCACCCGGGCCGCCGTCTGTGTGGACAACGCCCGCCGCTTCACCCGGGAGCGCGACACCGCCCTGGCCCTGCAGCGCAGCCTGCTGCCGCAGACCCTGCCCCAGCCGCCGGCCGTCGAGGTCGCCTCCCGCTATCTGCCCGCGGGCCCGTACGCGGGGGCGGGCGGGGACTGGTTCGACGTCATCCCGCTCTCCGGGGCGCGGGTCGCGCTGGTGGTGGGCGATGTGGTCGGCCACGGCATCCAGGCGTCGGCCACCATGGGCCGGCTGCGGACGGCGGTCCGTACCCTCGCCGACGTCGATCTGCCGCCGGACGAACTGCTCACCCACCTCGACGACCTGGTGATCCACCTGGCCGCGGAGACCGGGGCCGAGGAGGCCACCGGGGATGTGGGGGCCACCTGTCTGTACGCGGTCTACGACCCGGTCTCGCACCACTGCTCACTGGCCGCGGCCGGGCACCCGGCCCCGGCGCTGGCCAGGCCGGACGGCTCGGTGGAGTTCCTGCCGGTGCCGCCCGGACCGCCGCTGGGGGTCGGCGGGCTGCCCTTCGAGGCGATGGAGAGCGAGCTGCCCGAGGACGCCGTGCTCGCCCTCTACACCAACGGACTGATGGGCGAATGGGACCGCGATGTGGACGAGGGGCGTCTGCTGCTGGCCGACGCGCTCGCCCACCCCTGCGGCTCCCTGAGCGGCACCTGCGACGCCGTGCTGCGGACCCTCCTCCCCGGCGAGGGTGTGCTGGACGACGTCGCGCTGCTGCTCGCCCGCACCCGCGCCCTGGACGCGGCGCACGTGGCCACCTGGGACGTGCCCGCCGACCCGGCGTGGGTGGCGCGGTCCCGCCGGAACGTGACGGAGCGGCTGACCCAATGGGGGCTCGACGAGGCCGTCTTCACCACCGAACTGGTCGTCAGCGAGCTGGTCACCAACGCCATCCGGCACGCCGTCCCGCCCATCCAGCTGCGGCTGATCCATGACCACTCGCTGATCTGCGAGGTCACCGACTCCTCCAGCACCGCCCCGCATATGCGCCGCGCCCGCACCTTCGACGAGGGCGGCCGCGGGCTGCTGCTGGTCGCGCGGCTCAGCCAACGCTGGGGAAGCCGCCAGACAGCCGAGGGCAAGACGATCTGGTCGGAGCAGACGCTGCCGGTGGGGCTGCCCGGCGGGCTGCTCGACCTGGACTGACCGGACCGGCTGGACTGGTTGGACCGGCTGGCTGTACCGGCTGGCTGTACCGAACGGCCCGGGGCTTCCGTGGGCCTCCGTGGCGTCAGAAACGCCAGCGCGTCTGGCCGTACTGGCCCTTGCGGAAGCCGAACGCGGTGGCCGGGGCGACCCGGTAGACCAGGGCCTCATGGCTCTCGTGGTGGACGACGCCGTCGCCCACCACGAAGGTCCACTCCTTGCCGTACTTCCCCACGTACGCCGCGGCGATCCGCCGCAGCGTGGCGTCGTCCCGCACCGGCTCGGCCGTGCCCTCGACCACCAGGTCAAGACCCTCGTGCAGCACCCCCGCACCCGTGGTGAGGACGCAGCGCGGATTGTGCGCGAGGTTCCGGGCCTTCTGCTCAGTGGGGCCGGTGCAGAAGCAGAGCGCGCCGTCGAGCCAGACGGCGACGAGCGGGGTGACATGGGGGCGGCCGTCCCGGCGGACGGTGGAGAGCCAGTAGAGCTCCGCGGCCGCCAGCCCCTCACGCCCCTCCGGCCAGGCGGTGGCGGTGGCGTCCGGGCTGCTGAAACGGGTGTCCAGCGCGGTCTGCGGTTCGTGCTCGCTGATCATCTGCTCGCTCCTCGCATGGCGTGGCGGTCCGGTGCGGTCCCGTGTGCTTGGACCGCCCGGCGGAGCGAAAGTCATCGCTCGCCTGCCTTCGGAGCCTCGCCGATCTTCGGAGCCACGCCGCTCTTTGGAGCCCCACCGCCCTTCGGAGCTACGAGACCTCGGCGGGCCCCGCGAGCCCCAGGATGTCGAGCTCGTCGCGGGTCGGCGGCACCTGGAGGCGCAGCAGCGGGCTCTCGTTGCGGACCAGCCACTGGCGGTACGCGACGCTCGCCCAGGCGATCTCGAAGTACGCGTCCGCCAGGTCGCCGAAGAGTGCGTCGACGTCGAGGGGCGCACCGGACACGGTGGCGGGGAGCGGGGGGGGGCGCGCCCCCCCCGCCCCCCCCCCC
>NZ_JBHYVB010000192.1:475-13860 GCF_042750115.1 Streptomyces sp. NPDC059455 | reverse complement strand
CTGATCATCTGCTCGCTCCTCGCATGGCGTGGCGGTCCGGTGCGGTCCCGTGTGCTTGGACCGCCCGTGAAGCCAGGAACAGCCGGACCGTCAGCGGATCCCCGTGCAGCGGACGGACCGCCACGCCCTGGCGGGACCGCGCGGTGGGCTGGCAGGGGGTGACCACCTCGCCCGAGGCGACCAGGTCGGCGGCGGTCAGATAGTCCCCGTACACCACCCTCGGATTGATTCCCGCGGCGGCCAGCACCCGGCGCAGGCCGGGCCCCTCGCCGTCCACGCTGGGGTCCACCATCCACTGGTCGGCGGCGAGCTCGGTGAGCCGCACCACGGGCCGCGCGGCGACCGGATGGGTTTCGGCCAGCGCCACGAACTGCGGCTCCCGCTCCACGAGCACCCGGCGGTCCACGCCCTCGGGCACCCGCAGCGGCGCGCCCTCGACCTCGTGGACGAAGGCGACGTCCAGCTGGTTGGCGGCGACCATCTGCAGCAGCGCGTTGGCGGAGACGTCGATGTGGATGGTGGTGTCCGCGTCGGGGTAGCGGGCGCGGAGCCTGCGCAGCCAGCCGACCACGGCCCGGCTGCCCGTGCTGCCGATGCGCAGCCGGGCGTCGGCGGTCTGCCCCGCCTCCAGCCGGACCTCGCTGACCAGGGCGTTCATCTCGGCCACGATGGGCCGGGCGCGGCACAGCACGGACCGCCCCAGCGGGGTCGGCCGACTGCCGGTGACCTCCCGCGAGAACAGCCGGCCGCCGACGGTGTTCTCGATCCGCCGGAGCTGGGTCGTCAAGGACGGCTGGGTCATGCCCAGTTGACGCGCCGCCTTCCGTAGGCTGCCGGTGTCGGCTATGGCGCACAGTGCACGGAGGTGCCTCACCTCGAGCTCCACGGCGGGAGCATAACTGCGCACTTGTCCGTCACACCAGACTCTGAAATCCCGCCAACCCGTACCGGAATCGATCAATCGGTGGTCAAACACGGGTCAACGGGGTGTCAAACGCCGGTCATCGGCCGGGCCTTGAACGCCCGGCGGGGGATATGCCCTCGTCCTATCACCGGTTGATATCTCCGCGTACGGCCGGTTCTCCTCAAGACTCTGCGTCAGCCAAGAGTTCATCCCACGGCCCCGGCCGCCACCCCACACGGCGACCGGGGCCCGAGGACGATGAGGAGTCCCCCACATGTCACTCCCCAAGCTGGCGCTGTCCGCGACCATCGGCCTCGGCCTGGCGGTGTCCCTGTCCGCCATGCCCGCGTCCGCGGCCACGCCCGACCACTCCACCGCCCAGCGCGGTGCCGCGGCCGCCGCCTACACGGCGAGCGGTGAGGAGCGGGCCGACACCGACGCCTTCATCAAGGCCGTCATGAAGTCGGCGCTGGAGAAGCGGGCGAAGGCGCGCAGCGCGACGGCGGCCGTCACCGTGACCTACAACGCGAGCCAGGCCCCGACCTTCAAGTCGGTGATATCCCGCTCCACCCAGATCTGGAACTCCGCGGTGAGCAACGTGAAGCTCCAGGAGGGCGGCAACGCGGACTTCACCTACCGCGAGGGCAATGACCCCCGGGGCTCGTACGCGAGCACCGACGGGCACGGCAGCGGCTATGTCTTCCTGGACTACGCCCAGAACCAGCAGTACGACTCGACCCGGGTCACCGCGCACGAGACCGGCCATGTGCTGGGGCTTCCGGACCACTACTCGGGTCCGTGCAGCGAGCTGATGTCCGGTGGCGGCCCCGGCACGTCCTGCACCAACTCGAAGCCGAACCAGGCCGAGATCAACCGCGTCAACCAGCTCTGGGCCAACGGCCTGGCCAAGCTCGAGAAGCAGCTGGCCAAGACCCACTGAGCCCACGAGCCCGCCGAACCCACTGATCCGCTGGATCAGGGCCTGACCGCCCGCACCCGGTTCCCGACGCCGGGTGCGGGCGCTCGGCGTGTGCGGACGCTTACGGGGTGTCCGCCGGACACCTCCTGGGCCCGTGCGACCTCGGTCGTCACGGGAAGCGACGCCGCCTCCGGCCGGAGGTACCGTATAGACACCAGGAGCATTTCGCACAAACCGGCCGGATTCCCTCCAGCTATGGGCCCCGGTCCCAGGGAGTGAGCACGATGGAGACCCTGATCACCGTGGTCGTCATCCTCGCGCTGATCGCCGTGGGCGCCCTGCTGATCCACCGGACCAATGTCCAGAACGGCAACCGCATGTCCCCCGAGAGCCACGAGACCCTCCCGGGCGGCGGGCGGCCCCGCCATCGCGCCTGGGGCCGCGGGCGGCAGCACCGGGGCCATCGGGTGACCCCTCCCCCACCCCAGGACCGCCGACCCTGAGCCCCGCCTTCCAGCCCCTCCAGGGGGCACCTCCCAGCGGTAGCTGGGGGAGATTGAGGAGCGGGGTCTGGGGCGGAGCCCCGCACGCGGCGGAGCCGCATATCGTCAGGTGCCGGGAAGGGGCGGGGAGGGGAACAGCCCGCCGCAGGCGTCAAGATCCGCCGGACACCTGGCCCTCCTCCTAGCCCTCCCCCTCGCCCAACGCCTCGCCCAGCACCTCGTCCAGCACCTCGTCCAGCACCTCGTCCAACGTGGCCACCGGCTCGAGCACATCCAGCATCCGCCCCGCCCGCAGGGTGCGGAGGATCAAGGCGTCGTCGCAGACCAGCCGCATCCGCCCGCCCCGCTCCCGGACACGCCGATGGGCCCGGCACAGCAGCCCCAGGCCCGAGCAGTCGAAGAAGGCGGTCGGGCGTAAGTCCACGATCACGGCGGGCCGGTCCCCGGCCGTGGCCGCGTCCAGCGCCGGTCCCACGCTTCCCACCCCGGCGATGTCGATCTCGCCGTGGAGCTCCACGACGGTGTACCCACCGACCCGGTGCGTACGGGCCCGAGCAACGACGTCGTCGGCCGGATCCTCGCTCGCGGGCTCCCGCGCGGCGTCCTGGGCACCGCGGTCCAGCGGCACCGGCGCATCACGGGGAGCGCCTTGCTGCGTCATCGCGATATCCCCTCGGAACGGCACACTGCCCCCTCTCACCTTCGTCAGGTCCCGGAAGCGGGCAGGGTCGGGCATCGGGTGCGAAATCCGCCGGGTCCTCAGGCGACGTCCCGCGAGCGTAAGGGGGTGACCCCCGGTTACAGAGGGAGGGACGCAGCATTCCGCCGGTAAAGACCGCTCGTCCGAGTGAATTTCGGTTCTTACTATTGACACTTGGTCAGATACGGCCTACGCGAAGGAGTCACCGCCTCCTCCGACCACCGGACCCGCCGCGCCCGCGATCGCCGGAGTCAGATCTTCCAGTACCTCGAAGGCGTCGTCCAGCCGGACCATGCGCAGCAGCCGCAGAAAGCGCGGATCGCCGATGACGAGCCGCAGCCGCCCGTCCCGCTCCAGCACACGATTGCGCAACCGGCACAGTAACGACAATCCGGCGCAGTCCAGGAACGTGACCGGTCGTAGGTCCAGGATCAGATCCGGGCAGCGCACCTGAACGAGGGAATCGAGCCGAGCCACGATCCGCCCCGCGGCGAAGATGTCCAGCTCTCCCGCGACCTCGGCGACGGTGACGCCGCCGAGCGAGTGGACTCGGACGCCGAAGGCGGGCCGATCATCGAACATGCAAGCCTCCTTGACCTGGTGGAGGCGCGCGACACCGGAGCCCGCAGCCACGCCGGTCATCGCCGGGGTCCAGGCCGGCCCTTCAGTAGATGACATACCCATCTACCGGCTGACCAGTCAACGAACGGCCCGGCACGTGTCGTTGGCCTATTAAGCCCCCTCGGCCACCAACCGTTACTCGCCGGTAAAGCAGAGGTCTTCTCATGTCCACCGGCAGCCGTGAGCATGCCACCCGGCAATCGCCCCGACGCGAAGGATGACCGATGACAGCAGGACGCGTGCGATCACGGCGGCTCGGCATGACGACGGTGGTCCTCGCCCTCGCCATCGGCGTCGGCGGAACGGCCACCACGGCGACCGCCACCACGCCCGCCACCACGGTGACCGCGGCCACGCCCGGCACCACCGGCACCACTGGCACCACCGGCACCACGGCGGCCGCGGCCTCGGCGGCGCCGACGAGCGCCACCGCCGCCAAGGAGGTCGACTACGAGACCTGGCAGCGTGATGTTCGCGCCATCATCGACGAGCAGGCCCGCCCGTATATCGAGGAGCGCACCGCCGACCCCTCGGGCGAGAAGCAGGCCATCGTCCTGGACATCGACAACACCTCGCTGGAGACGGACTTCGGCTTCAGCTACCCCCAGCCCGCCGTCGAGCCGGTCCTGAGGCTCGCCCAGTACGCCCACGACCGCGGCGTGGCCATCTTCTTCGTCACCGCGCGCCCCGGCATCATCTACCTGCCGACCGAGTACAACCTGGAGAAGGTCGGCTACTCGGTGGCCGGTCTGTACGTACGCCATCTGCCGGACCTCTTCCAGGACGTGGCCGAGTACAAGACCGCCAAGCGGGCGGAGATCGAGAAGAACGGCTACACGATCATCGCCAACATCGGCAACAGCCCCACCGACATCACCGGTGGCCACGCCGAGAAGTCCTTCAAGCTCCCGGACTACGACGGCCAGCTCTCCTGAGCCACGGTCAGCGCTCATCCCCTTCCGCCACGACCCTCGGCACCCGCCGGGGAAAGGCCGGGAACTCCAGATCTTGGCGCCCAAGATTGGTGAGTAACCCGAGCGCACGGCACGTCTGCTCCGCTCAAGACTGGACACACCGCAGACTGTCCGTCGAGATCTCCGCAGAATTGCGCGGACACGTCGACACTGGCGCGAAGGGGATGACCGATGACCGGCTCGCACGTACTGGCGCTCGGCCACTACCAGCCCGCGAAGGTGCTCGGCAACGATGACCTCGCGGCCATGGTCGACACCAGCGACGAGTGGATCCGCAGCCGGGTGGGCATCCGCACCCGGCATCTCGCCCGCCCCGACGAGACGGTCGACGAGATGGCCGCGGCGGCCGCCGCCAAGGCGCTGGCCAACAGCGGGCTCGCCCCCTCCGACATCGACCTCGTGCTCGTCGCCACCTGCACGGCGATCGACCGCAGCCCCAATATGGCGGCCCGGGTCGCCGCCCGGCTCGGGCTGACCTGCCCCGCCACCATGGACCTCAATGTGGTGTGCGCGGGCTTCACCCACGCCCTCGCCACCGCCGACCACACCATCCGGGCCGGGGCGGCCACCGCGGCCCTGGTGATCGGCGCGGAGAAGTTCAGCGAGGCCACCGACTGGAGCGACCGCTCCACCTGCGTGCTGACCGGCGACGGCGCGGGCGCGGCCGTAGTGGTGGCCGCCGAGCGGCCGGGCGTCGGCCCGGTGGTGTGGGGCTCGGTCCCGGAGATGGGCGGCGCGGTCCGTATCGAGGGCACACCGCCCCGGTTCGCGCAGGAGGGCCAGACCGTCTACCGCTGGGCGACCACCCATCTGCCGCCGATCGCGCGGAAGGTGTGCGAACGGGCCGGGCTCTCCCCGGAGGACCTGGCCGGTGTCGTACTGCACCAGGCCAATCTGCGGATCGTCGAACCGGTCGCGCGCAAGCTGGGCGCCGTCAACGCGGTGATCGCCCGCGATGTGGTGGAGTCCGGCAACACCTCGGCGGCCAGCATTCCGCTCGCCCTCTCCAAGCTGGTCGAGCGCGGGGAGGTGCCCTCCGGGGCCCCGGTGCTGCTCTTCGGCTTCGGCGGCAACCTGTCGTACGCGGGCCAGGTCATCCACTGCCCCTGAGGGGGCCCCTGACCGTCCCGGCCCGCCCTCGACGGGGACGTCCGATTCGTTCAAGACCGTCCGCTCGGGCGCTCCCTACGCTGCCCGTATGACAGCACGATTCGACGCCATCGGCCTGGTCGTCGCCGACATGGCCGCCTCCCTCGCCTTCTACCGCCGTCTCGGCCTCGACATCCCCGCCGAGGCCGACACCCAGCCCCATGTCGAGGCCGCCCTGCCCGGCGGCGCGCGGCTGATGTGGGACACCGTCGCGACGGTGCGCTCCTTCGAACCGGAGTGGACGCCACCGAGCGGCTCCCACCAGGTGGGGCTCGCCTTCGCCTGCGACAGCCCCGCCGACGTGGACAAGACCTACCAGGACCTTGTGGGGGCGGGGGTACGCGGCAAACTCGAGCCGTGGGACGCGCCCTGGGGCCAGCGCTACGCCACGGTCCTCGACCCCGACGGCAACGGCATCGACCTGTTCGCCCCGCTACCCTCCTGATCCCCGCAGCAGACGTCCCAGGGGCACCCCCGCCAGCGCCCTGACGTCGCGGGCGAGGTGGGCCTGGTCGGCATAGCCCGCTGTGGCCGCGACCTCCGCGAAGGGGAGGCCGCCGCGCGCCAGGTCCAGGGCCCGGTTCAGCCGGAGCACCCGGCCCAGCGTCTTGGGGCCGTAGCCGAACGCGGCGAGGGAGCGGCGGTGCAGCTGCCGCTCCCCCAGGCCCACGGCGGCGGCGATCCCGGCCACCCCCGTCCCGTTCGAGACCCCCGCGACAATCGCGGCGAGCACCGGATCGGGTGGTTCCGCCGTCCGCAGCCGTCCGAAGGCCGCCTCCTCCAGAAGGCGGCCCGCGGCCGTCTGCCCGGTGGCGATCCGCTCGGCCAGCCGCCGAACCTCCGCACCCGGCCAGAGCGCGGCCAAGGGCACCCGCAGATCGCGGAGCTCATGCGCCGGTACGCCCAGTACGGCGGGGCCCGTGCCGGGCGCGAACCGCAGCCCCACCGCGCGGGTGCCCGGCGGGCCGGGGGCCAGGTGCGCACGGGTGTCCGGCCCGGCGACCAGCAGCTCGCCGTCCGGCCCCGGCCCCGCCTCGCTCCAGATCAGATCCGTACAGCCGTCGGGAAGCACCCGCTGCGGCCCGGTGCCGGCCGTACGGGTCCACACCACGGCGCCGTGGCCGATCAGCGCACTCCGCTCCCGGTACTCGCTCGAGGCGCTCAAGGGACCTCGCGCAGATACATCGCGCCGCAGGAGTGGCAGAAGGGCCCCGCGTCACCCGTGGCCCACAGGTCGGCGGCCTGGGTCTCGGCGTCCGGGGCCAGCTCCCGCCCGCACATCGCGGTCGTTCCGTTCCCGCGGACCATGTGCCAGATCTTGACCGGCGCGCCCGCGACCCGCCCGGAGCTGCCCTCCTCGTATTCGGCGCGCATCTCGTGCTGCATGGCGGTACACCTCCTGCTCACCACCACTACCTTCCATGCTCCCGCCACGCCAGGCCTCGCGCCACCTCCCGGCGCAGGCGGCACGGTCCGGCGGACGCGGCCTAGAAGACGGACCAGTCGGTCAGCGTGGTGAAGTGGTCCAGGGCCGCCACCCCGGCCACCGAGTTGCCGCGGGCGTCCAGGCCGGGGCTCCAGACGCACAGCGTGCAGCGGCCCGGCACCACCGCGACGATGCCGCCGCCGACCCCGCTCTTGCCGGGCAGCCCGACGCGGTAGGCGAAGTCGCCCGCCGCGTCGTACGTACCGCAGGTGAGCATGACCGCGTTGACCCGCTTGGCCTCGCTGCGCGACAGCAGCCGGGAGCCGTCCGCGCGCAGCCCGTGGCGGGCGAGGAAGCCGCCGGCCAGGGCGAGATCGCGGCAGCTCATCTCGATCGAGCACTGCCAGAAGTAGTGCTCGAGGACGGTCGGCACGGGGTTGTCGAGGTTGCCGTAGCCGGCCATGAAGTGGGCGAGGGCCGCATTACGGTCGCCATGGGCGGTCTCGGAGACGGCGACCTCCTGGTCGAAGGCGAGGTCGGGGTTGCCGCTCTCGGCGCGCAGGAAGTCCAGCATGGTGGTGCTGGCGTCGCCGGTAAGGGTGTGCAGCCGGTCGGTGACGACGAGCGCCCCGGCGTTGATGAACGGATTGCGCGGGATGCCGTGCTCGTACTCCAGCTGCACCAGGGAGTTGAAGGGGTTGCCCGAGGGCTCCCGGCCGACCCGCCGCCACAGCTTCTCGCCGTCGTCGGCGAGGACGAGCGCGAGGCTGAACGCCTTGGAGATGGACTGCATCGAGAAGGGCCGCTCCCAGTCGCCGACTCCGGTGACCCGGCCGTCGACGTCGGCGAGGGCGATCCCGAAGCGGTCCTCGTCCACCGAGGCGAGCGCCGGGATGTACTGGGCGACCCGCCCCCGGCCGATCTGCGGCCTCACATGAGCCGCGACCTCCTCCAGCACTGCCTGGTAGTCCATGGTGCGGTGCGTCTCCTGTTGCGAGGTCGTACGGATGAACCGGTCCGCACGATAACGCGCCCCCCACCATTCATCACCCCATGTGTTTATGGGTGTGCGTCGGGTAAGCAAGCGGGTGAACGAGGCGGGCCGCGACCGGGGCCCGCCACAGGACCAGAACGGAGGCGGGGCATGGCCTCACCCATGTCCGCGGGGGACTTCCTGGCGGCGCTGACGAACGAGGGCTTAAAGGTGACGCAGGTCGGCGACTGGCGGCACCACAATCGCAACCACAAGGGGCCGTGGGGCCCGGTGCACGGGGTGATGATCCACCACACCGTCACCTCCGGCACCGAGGAGACCGTGGAGATCTGCCGGGACGGCTTCGAGGGGCTGCCCGGCCCGCTGTGCCACGGCGTGATCGCCAAGGACGGCGGAGTCCATCTGGTCGGCTACGGCCGCGCCAACCACGCCGGGCTGGGCGACGACGACGTCCTGCGGGCGGTGATCGCCGAGAAGGCGCTTCCGTCGGACAACGAGGCGAACACCGACGGGAACCGCGCCTTCTACGGCTTCGAATGCGAGAACCTGGGCGACGGCGAGGACCCGTGGCCCGAGGCCCAGCTGGACGCGATCGCGCGGGCCGCGGCGGCCGTGTGCCGCCATCACGGCTGGACCGAGCGCTCGGTGATCGGCCACCTCGAATGGCAGCCGGGCAAGGTGGATCCGCGCGGCTTCACCATGGCCTCGATGCGCGACCGGATCCGCGAACAGCTCAAGTAGGACCCAGAGGGAAGTACAGAGCAAGCACAGAGCGCCCTTGGGGAAGCGCGTAGCGCGTAAGGGCGGCCGTGGAGGGGCCGGGGCTCAGGCTCCGTCCTCCGCGGCCCCCTCCCGGTAGAGCGCCGCCTCCTCCAGGTCCAGCCGCCGCAGCAGCGACCGCAGCATCTCCTCGTCGATCCGCCGGGCGTCCCGCAGATCCACGAACACCGCCCGCTCGGCCTCGATCATCTCCCGGGCCAGCCGCCGATAGGTGTCGTCCGCCGATTCGCCGGTCACCTCGTTGACCGCGCCCAGCCGCTCCCACACGGCGTTACGGCGCTGCTCCAGCACCGTGCGCAGCCGGTCGGCGAGCGGCGACGGCAGGGCGTTGCGCTCATCGGCGAGCAGTTCCCCCAGACGGCGTTCGGCGGCCAGCGACGCGGTGTTCTGCGCCTGGGCCTCGGCGAGGGTCTCGGCGTGGGGGTCACGGCCGGGCAGCCCGAGCAGCCGGATCAGGGACGGCAGGGTGAGCCCATGGATCACCAGGGTGCCGATGACGGTCGTGAAGGTGAGGAAGAGGATCAGGTTGCGGGCCGGGAAGGGGCCGCCGCCGTGCACGGTCTCCGGGATCGAGAAGGCGATGGCCAGCGAGACCACGCCGCGCATCCCGGCCCAGCCGACGATGACCGGCGCGGTCCAGTTGGTGCCGGGCTCGCGCTCGCGGATCCCGGGGAAGAGCATGCGCGGCACGAAGGTCGACGGGAAGACCCAGACGTAGCGGGCGACCACCACGGCCAGGAAGACGACGGCCGCGTACCAGGCGGCCTCACCCGCGCTGTACTCCCCCAGGCCGCCCACCACGACCCTCAGTTGCAGCCCGATCAGCGCGAACACCGCCGACTCCAGAACGAAGTCGATCATGCGCCAGACCGCCGCCTCCTGGAGCCGGGTGGCGAAGTCGACCTGCCAGGAGCGGTGTCCGAGGTAGAGCCCGACCACCACGACGGCCAGCACACCCGACGCCCCGAACTGCTCGGCGACGGCGTAGGCGACGAAGGGGATGAGCAGCGAGAGGGTGTTCTGCAGCAGGGGGTCCCGCAGCCGGGTGCGCAGCCAGTGCAGCGGCACCATCAGGATCAGACCGACCACGACACCGCCGATGGCCGCGAAGGCGAACTCCCGCAGCCCCTCGGTCCAGCTGACGCCCTCCCCCACGGCAGCGGCCACCGCCACCCGGTAGGCGGTGATCGCGGTCGCGTCGTTGAACAGGGACTCGCCCTGGAGGAGCGTGGTGAGCCGGGAGGGCAGCCCGATCCGGCGGGCGATGGCGGTGGCGGCCACGGCGTCCGGCGGCGCGACCACCGCGCCCAGCACGAGGGCGGCGGTCAGCGGCAGCTGCGGGATCAGCAGATGGGCGACCATGCCGACCGCGACCGTCGCGAAGAGCACATACCCGACGGAGAGCAGCGCGATCGGCCGCAGATTCGCCCGCAGGTCCAGGTACGAGCTGTCCAGCGCGGCGCTGTGCAGCAGCGGCGGCAGCACCAGGGGCAGCACGATATGCGGGTCCAGCGTGTAGTCCGGCACCCCGGGCAGGTACGAGACGACGAGCCCGACCGTGACCAGCAGCAGCGGCGCGGGCACCGGGGTCCGGCGCGCCGCGCCCGCGACCACCGCGCTGCCCGCGACCAGCATCAACAACGGCAATACGTCCATCGTCCGGCCCTGTCTCCGTCGGCCGTCCGACGGTCGTCCATGTGCTCCGCTCACGCGGCGTTTTAGTCTGGCAATCATGAACGAGTGCCCGCATGTTCCCGCACTGCCGCGTCCCGAACCGGAGCCGCGGTCCGACACCTGTCCCGAATGCCTGGCGGTCGGCAGCCACCCCGTCCAGCTGCGGAAGTGTCTGGTGTGCGGCCATGTGGGCTGCTGCGACTCCTCGCCGTACCAGCACACCACCCGGCACTTCGAGCAGACCGGCCATCCGGTGATGCGCAGCTTCGAGGAGGGTGAGGACTGGCGCTGGTGCTTTGTGGATCAGCTCATCGTGCCGTGAGCGGATCGGCTCATCGTGGCGTGAGTGGATCGGCTCATCGTGCCGTGAGATGCCGGGGTGTGGTGGGCCGCCCGGCTCCGCGGACGCCCAGGTCTTGGCGTTTTCCGCGCAATGTCGTAGATCGACTGCCGCGTTTGTCGGTGTGGCCCGTTAGCCTTCACCACATGATCCGATCAGCGAAGCCGTCCGACGTTCCGGCGATCCATGCGATGATCCGCGAGCTGGCGGACTACGAGCGGGCTCCGCAGGAGGCGAAGGCCACCGAGGAGCAGCTGCGCGAGGCGCTCTTCGGGGCGCATCCCGCGGTGTTCGCGCTGATCGCCGAGGAGGCCGGTGGCGCCGGAGAGCGCGCCGGTCCGGTGGGGTTCGCCCTGTGGTTCCGTAACTTCTCCACCTGGACGGGCACCCATGGTGTGTATCTGGAGGACCTGTACGTCACCCCGCGGGCCCGCGGGGGCGGCCATGGCAAGGCGCTGCTCGCCGAGCTGGCGCGGATCTGCGTGGAGCGGGGATATGCCCGTTTCGAATGGTCGGTGCTCGACTGGAACGAGCCCGCGATCGGCTTCTACGCCGCGATCGGCGCGGAGGCGATGGATGAATGGACGGTGCGCAGGCTCTCGGGAGAGCCGCTGCGAGCGCTGGCCGCTCAGGCCATGGGCACCGCCGTGACCAGCGATTTCCTGAGTGAGGCGACATCTCTTTCGAATTGAGACCGCAAACCCTCTAGCCACGCTGCGTACTCATGTGCTTACTATGAGTGATATCGCGGCCTTGTGGGCCGGGGGTCACCCGTGATGGGGGCCGTGCTTCGTCCGGGCGACACCGAACCGCAGATCGCGATAGCGTCGCAGCCAAAGTACATACAGCGCCGACCCGTATTCACCCTCCACCATAAGGGTTCGGGGCCGACGCTCCAATCAGCTCAGCTCAATCAGCTTGTGTCACCTTGGAGGTGAGGGTGTCCCAGATCGCAGGCGAGCCCGGGACCCAGGACTTCGTGGAAGTCCGGCTGCCCGCTGCGGGTGCCTATCTGTCGGTGCTGCGGACGGCCACCGCCGGCCTCGCAGCCCGCTTGGACTTCACCCTCGACGAAATCGAGGATCTGCGTATCGCCGTAGATGAGGCATGCGCGATCCTGCTGCAGCAAGCCGTGTCCGGCTCCGTGCTGAGCTGCGTCTTCCGCTTGATCGACGACGCACTCCAGGTGACCGTATCGGCTCCCACCACCGACGGTCGCGCCCCCGAGCGCGACACCTTCGCCTGGACGGTGCTCTCCGCACTGGCGGGCAAGGTGGACTCCACGGTGGCCGAGGACCGAACGGTCAGCATCAGCCTGTACAAGGAGCGCGGCGCCGGCCCCGGACAGCCGTGACGGAACAAGGGGGCTCCGTGAGCACTGCATCATCGCGGGGAGTAGGTACCCCGGCCATCCCGCACCCGCCGGCCCGGCCGCATCCCGCGGACTCGGAGGCGGCAGGAGACCGACCAGAGCGGGCGGACCACATGGATCAGCACGAGCAGGTGCATCAGCAGCACGATCCGCAGGACCGGAGTGGCGCGCGGGCGATGTTCGCCGAGCTGCGAGGGCTGCCGGAGGGCTCCGCCGAGCGGGCCGAGCTGCGCAACAACCTCGTGCGTATGCATCTGCCGCTGGTGGAGCACCTGGCCCGGCGCTTCCGCAACCGCGGTGAGCCGCTGGACGACCTCACCCAGGTCGCCACCATCGGGCTGATCAAGTCCGTGGACCGGTTCGATCCGGACCGCGGTGTGGAGTTCTCCACCTATGCGACACCCACGGTCGTGGGCGAGATCAAGCGCCACTTCCGCGACAAGGGCTGGGCGGTGCGGGTGCCGCGCCGGCTCCAGGAGCTGCGGCTGTCGCTGACCACGGCCACCGCGGAGCTCTCCCAGCGCCATGGCCGCGCCCCGACCGTCCATGAGCTGGCCCAGCATCTGTCCATCTCCGAGGAGGAGGTGCTGGAGGGGCTGGAGTCCGCCAATGCCTACAGCACCCTGTCCCTGGACGTCCCGGACACGGACGACGAGTCCCCGGCGGTCGCCGACACCCTCGGCGCGGAGGACGAGGCGCTCGAGGGCGTCGAGTACCGCGAGTCCCTCAAACCCCTGCTGGAGGATCTGCCACCGCGCGAGAAGAAGATCCTGCTGCTGCGCTTCTTCGGCAATATGACGCAGTCACAGATCGCGCAGGAGGTCGGCATCTCCCAGATGCATGTCTCCCGGCTGCTGGCCCGCACTCTCGCGCAGCTGCGCGACAAGCTGCTGGTCGAGGAGTAGCGAGCGGGCGGTGGGGTGCCCGTGATTCTTTCCCCTCCCCGCCCCTTCCCGCTACCAAGGGCTCTGCCCCTGGACCCCGAGTCCGGGGCGGCGCCCCCCCCCCCCCCCGCGCCCCCCCGGTGAG
>NZ_JBHYVB010000192.1:0-465 GCF_042750115.1 Streptomyces sp. NPDC059455 | reverse complement strand
CGGGGGGGGGGGGTGGTGGGCGGGGGGGGGGGGCGGCGGTTCAGATCCCCCCCCCCCCCCCGGACCCCCCCACTCGGGCTCGGCCGCGCGCCCCCCGGGGGGGGCCCCCCCCCCCGCCACCCGGCGGAGCCGCATTGGGATGCTTTCCCCTTCCCGCCACATCGATATGCGGCTCCGCCGCGTGGCAAGGGCTTCGCCCCTGGACCCCGAGGTCTGGGACGGAGCCTCGCCTTCCAGCCCCCTCCGACGTTCGAGGAGCAGGGCCAGGACGGAACCCCGCCTCCCAGCCCCCCGGCGCTTGCGGAGCGGAGTCTGGGACGGAACCCCGCCTTCAGCCCCTCCAGGGGGCACCTCCCAGCGGTAGCTGGGGGAGTTCGAGGAGCAGGACCTGGGGCGGAGCCCCGCCTTTCAGCCCCTCCAGGGGGCACCTCCCAGCGGTAGCTGGGGGAGTGTGTGGAGCGGGGT
>NZ_JBHYVB010000191.1:0-22062 GCF_042750115.1 Streptomyces sp. NPDC059455 | reverse complement strand
GGGGGGGCGGGCGGGCGGGGGGCGGGGGGGCGGGCGCCGCCGCTGGTGTGGGGGGGGGGGGGGGCGGCCCGCAACCACCGATATGCGGCTCCGCCGCGTGGCCCGCCGCAGGCGCCACGATCCGTCGGACATCACCTAGCGGCTCCTACCGGCCGTTCGCCGCCGCGCGGCCGGACTCCAGGCGGGCCACGGGGATGCGAAACGGGGAGCAGGAGACGTAGTCCAGACCCACCTCGTGGAAGAAGTGGACGGACTCCGGGTCGCCGCCGTGCTCACCGCAGACCCCCAGCTTGAGGTCGGGGCGGGTGGCGCGGCCCGCCTGGGCGGCGTCGCGGACGAGGGCGCCGACGCCGTCCTTGTCGATGGTCTCGAAGGGGCTGACGCCGAAGATGCCCTTCTCCAGGTAGGCGGTGAAGAAGCTGGCCTCGACGTCGTCCCGGGAGAAGCCCCAGACGGTCTGGGTGAGGTCGTTGGTGCCGAAGGAGAAGAAGTCGGCGGATTCGGCGATCTGGGCGGCGGTCAGCGCGGCGCGCGGCAGCTCGATCATGGTGCCGAGGGTGAGTTTGAGGTCCACGCCCCGGGCCTGCTCGACCTCCGCGATGACCCGCTCGGCCTCCTCGCGGACGATCTCCAGCTCCTGGACCGTGCCGACGAGCGGAATCATGATCTCGGCCCGCGGGTCGCCCTTGGCGTTCCGGCGCTCGGCGGCGGCCTCGGCGATCGCCCGTACCTGCATGGCGAACAGCCCGGGGATGACCAGGCCCAGCCGCACCCCGCGCAGGCCCAGCATCGGGTTCTGCTCGTGCAGCCGGTGCACGGCCTGGAGCAGCCGCAGGTCGTTCTCGTTGTGGTCCTTGCGGGACTCGGCGAGCGCGACGCGCACCGACAGTTCGGTGATGTCGGGCAGGAACTCGTGCAGCGGCGGGTCGAGCAGCCGGACGGTGACCGGCAGCCCGTCCATCGCCTCGAAGAGCTCGACGAAGTCGTTCTTCTGGAGCGGCAGCAGCTCGCCCAGCGCCGTGTCCCGCTCCTCTTCGGTGTGGGCGAGGATCAGCCGTTCGACCTTCTCCCGGCGCTCGCCGAGGAACATGTGCTCGGTGCGGCAGAGCCCGATGCCCTGGGCGCCGAACCGGCGGGCGCGGGCGGCGTCCTCGGCGTTGTCCGCGTTGGCCCGTACCCGCAGTCGGCGTACCCGGTCCGCGTACGCCATGATCCGGTGCACCGCGCCCACCAGCTCGTCGGCGTCGTCGGCGCCCGCGTGCATCCGGCCCTCGAAGTACTCCACGACGGGCGAGGGTACGACCGGGACCTCGCCGAGGTAGACCTTGCCGGAGGAGCCGTCGATCGAGACGACGTCGCCCTCCTCGATCACGATCCCGTCCTTGCCGTCCCGGCCGGGCACCGTCATCCGGCGCCGCTTGGTGTCGACCTCGAGCTCCTCGGCGCCGCATACACAGGTCTTGCCCATGCCGCGGGCGACGACGGCGGCGTGTGAGGTCTTGCCGCCGCGCGAGGTCAGAATGCCCTCCGCGGCGATCATGCCGTCGAGGTCGTCGGGGTTGGTCTCGCGGCGGATGAGGATGACCTTCTCGCCCGAGCGCGACCATTTGACGGCGGTGTACGAGTCGAAGACGGCCTTGCCGACGGCGGCGCCCGGGGACGCGGCGATGCCCCGGCCGATCTTCTGGACGGTGTCGCCGGAGGCGACCTCGTCGTCGAAGCGCGGGAACATCAGCTGCGCGAGCTGTGCCCCGTTGACCCGGCGCAGCGCCTCGGGCTCGTCGATCAGCCCCTGGTCGACGAGCTGGGTGGCGATCCGGAAGGCGGCCCCGGCGGTGCGCTTGCCGACGCGGGTCTGCAGCATCCACAGCTTGCCGCGCTCGATGGTGAACTCGATGTCGCACAGGTCCTTGTAGTGCGTCTCGAGGGTTTCCATGATCTGCATCAGCTGGTCGTAGGACCGCTGGTCGATCTGCTCGAGGTCGGCGAGGGGCACGGTGTTGCGGATGCCCGCGACCACGTCCTCGCCCTGGGCGTTCTGCAGGTAGTCGCCGTAGACGCCCTGGTGGCCGCTGGCCGGGTCGCGGGTGAAGGCGACGCCGGTGCCCGAGTCGGGGCCGAGGTTGCCGAAGACCATGGAGCAGATGTTGACCGCGGTGCCGAGGTCGTGGGGGATGCGCTCCTGGCGGCGGTAGAGCTTGGCGCGGTCGCCGTTCCAGGAGTCGAACACGGCTCGTACGGCGAGGTCCATCTGCTCGCGCGGCTCCTGCGGGAAGCCCCGGCCGGTCTCCTTGGCGACGATCTCCTTGAACTCGCCGACCAGCTTCTTGAGGTCGGCGGCGTCGAGGTCCACGTCGACGGTGACGCCCTTGGCGTGTTTGGCCTGCTCAATGGCCTCCTCGAAGAGGTCCCCGTCCACGCCGAGCACGGTCTTGCCGAACATCTGGATGAGGCGCCGGTAGGAGTCCCAAGCGAACCGGTCGTCACCCGCCTGCGCGGCAAGCCCGGCCACGGACTGGTCCGAGAGGCCGATGTTGAGGACGGTGTCCATCATCCCGGGCATCGAGAACTTGGCGCCGGACCGTACGGATACGAGGAGGGGGTCGTCCGCCTGGCCGAGCTTCTTGCCCATCTTCACTTCGAGGGCGTCGAGGTGCGCACTCACCTCGTCGCGCAGGGCCGGGGGCTCCGCACCGCTGTCCAGGTAGACCTTGCAGGCTTCGGTGGTGATGGTGAAGCCCGGTGGCACGGGGAGACCGAGATTGGTCATCTCGGCGAGGTTGGCTCCCTTCCCGCCGAGCAGGTCCTTGAGATCCTTGTTGCCCTCGGTGAAGTCGTAAACGAACTTCTGCTGATCTTGTGTTTCCGGCACGGGACTCGATCTCCTCGGCTCGGCTGCCCTGACGGCGGGGAGCGTACCCAGATCAAAGGCCCCTGAGCAGGTCCACTCCACCGTCATACGGCTGTAACCACCCGCCTGCCACGTGTTCGAAAGTGCGGCGCCCGAACGAGGCTCTTACGAGATGCCTTCAAGCCTCGAACACACACCCACCCTCCGCCCGTGATGGACGCTTGGATTTTCACTATACGTAACCGATGGTTCGAGGTGTCGAACATCAAGTGGGTGGCACTGAGTGCCACGTATTGGAGAGGTGAGCACAGCCGGATGCCGCCGGTTCACCTCCCGGTCGCCGCTCATCTGAGCGAAGGGCCGATCAGAGTGGCGAGAATCACGCCTTGTCACGGCCCAGTGTCTCGCCTTTTGGATACAACGAGAAGGGTCACGCTCAGATGAGCGACACGCCGGGAGGGGTGGCCGACCACCTCCGCTGATGCCGAGGGGCAACGAACCGGACTCGTCCGCGGTCCCCTGATACCGCCCCGCTCCGCATCAGGGGACCGGGGCCCGCCGTTCCCCGCGAACGAATCGCGCCATATTTCAGGACGCCTGGCCGTCCCCGGGCTCCCGCAACCCGGCGAGGGCCTCGCGGGTCCGCACGGCGCAGTTGTGCTCCTCGCCCAGGACGCGCTCGCAGATCTCGAGCACGGCCCGCCATTCGGCCTCCGCCTCGTCGAGGCGGCCGAGGCCCTTGAGGGTGATGCCGAGGTTGTGGCGGGTCCAGAGGGTGTTGGCGTGCTCCGGGCCCAGCACGCGGCGCCGCCCCTTGATCGTCTCCCGGATCTGCCGCTCGGCCTCCGCGAACCAGCCGAGCTTGTTGAGTACGTACCCCCAGCTGTGCCGCGCGGCCAGCGTCGACTCGGCCTCGGCGCCCAGAGCCCGGACGCGCCCCTCGACCACCTGGCGGAATTCCGTCTCGGCCTCCTCGTAGCGCTCCTGATCTCGCACCAGCGCCGCCAGGTTCAGCCGCGTCGTCAGCGCGTTCGGCGCGTCCCGGCCCAGGACCCGGGCCTCCGCCTCCACGACCACGCGGTACTCGGCCTCGGCCTCCTCCCGGCGTCCCAGGCTGGCCAGGGCCCTGGCCCGGCCGCCTCGGGTCATGAGGGTCGACTGGGCGTCCGGTCCGAGGACGCGAAGCCAGTCGTCGAGCACCTCGGTGTACTCCGCCAGCGCCTCCTCGTGCAGCCCCGCCAACCGCATGCTGGTCGCCAGGCAGTAGCGCGTGCTCAGAACGTTGGCATGGCCCTCCCCGAACACGGGGATCTGCTGCTCCAGGAGTTCGCGGTAGATCGGCCGCGCTTCGTCGTACCGCCGTTGGTCCTCCAGGACGAACGCGCGCAGCCGCTGGGCGATGAGCGAGTCGTCATGCCATTTCCCGAGCGTGCCGACCGTCTCCTCCACCAGCGTGTCGAGCTCGGCCTCCGCCTCGGCGTACCGGCTCAGGGCGCGCAGCCGGTGAACGCGGTTGCGCCGCGCACGGCGGATCCGCCAGTTCCACGGCTTCAGGCCAGCGGAGGTCCGCTCGATCAACTCCCGCCACAGCGCCTCGGCCTCTTCGTTGCGCTGCCTGGTGTCCAGGATCTCGCCGAGGGCGTACTCCGCCGTCAGCAGCGCCTCGTCCACATCCGACTCCGCCGAGCGGCAGTCCTCGACCGCCGACCGCAGCTCGGCCTCGGCCTCGTCGTACAGCCCGAGCCTGCGCAGCGCGGCGGCCAGCCAGCCCCGCGCGGTCACGGTCCTGACATGCGTGGGGCCGTCCAGCTCCCGCCGGCCGGCGGCCACGGACCTGAACTCCCGCGCGGCCTCCTCCACGCGCGCGAGGTCCAGCAGCACGCGCCCATAGGCCTGGCGCCGGGACAGGACCTCCGCCCGATGGTCGCCGCCTCCCCGCCGGTCCCACGCCTCGAGCAGCGTGCGGGACTCCTCCGCCGCCGCCTCCAGCCGCCCGGCGTCGTGCAGCAGGTCCACGAGGTAGCTGCGGGCGAAGAGCGTGTAGTCGTGCTCCTCGCCGTGCACCCGTGCCGAGACCGCGACCACCGCCCGCAGCTCGCGCTCCGCCTCGTCGTGCTCCCCGAGCTTGTTCAGGGTGAGCGCCAAATGCCCACGGAGATTACGGGATTCGAGGTCCTCGGCAGACCTCAGCCCCGCGATCTGCTCCCGCGCCGTCTCCTTCAGCTCCTCGGCGTAGGCCCTCCATCCGGCCCTGACGAGCCCATGGGCCAAGTTGGGCACAAGCCGCACGCCCCACCAGCCGGATTCCTCGTTCCGCCCGTCGGCGTTGTCCAGCACCTGGTCGACCTGATACCGCACGCCCCTCGGCAGTCCGTTGTTCGCCGCGATCCGCCGCACCAGCGCGATCATCCGCGGCTGGACCCGCTCGGAGGTGTAGGACCGGGGCGGGACATCACGAGTCGGGGGCGGGGTGGGCGGTCCGGGCGGCTGCCGCGGGGGCTCCTCCCGCTCCGGCGGCTCCTCCTCCGCCGCGTCCTCCAGCAGCCCCAGCCGCGACAGCAGCTCCAGCGACGCCGCCGCGAACGGGCGGGCCTCCTCGGCCACCCGGGAGTCCCCGTGGTCGCCGGAGAGCCGGGCGCGGAACTCGGGCCCGCTGCCCTGGCGGTGCAGCAGGAACTCGGTGACCTGCGCCGCCGTCTCCAGCGCGTCCGAGGTCCTGACCGCGTCCAGCAGCAGATCCGCGACGCCCGGGTGGAACTCGTACTCCTCCGCGCTCCCCTCCCGTCTGCGCAGCAGCCCACCCAGGAACACCTCGGCCAGCTGCGCCGAGTGGAAGCGCTCCCCACGGCCCGCGCCCGCCCGGTGGATCAGCCGCATCACCGGCAGCGTCAGCGGATGGACCGTGGCCAGCGCCCCGGCCAGACGCTGGGCCTCGGGCGAGGCGGCGCCCCGGAAGCGGCGCAGCCGCTCCTCGGCCGTCGGCTCGGGGACATGGGCCGTGGCCCGCGCGGCCACCGGCTTCTCGGCGCCGTCCAGCAGCATCACCGGCAGCGACTCACCGCCGCCGCCCGTACCGGTGAGCGCCGCCCACGCGCCCAGCTCGCCCTCGGCCAGCTCCAGCACGGGCACCGGTGTCGTGCCGTCGTACGACACCAGGCCGCGCGGCAGCACCGGATGGCGCACCGTCAGCGCGCGGCCCGGCGCGCCCTCGCGGCCGCCCGCGTCGACCAGCAGCCGCTGGGTGGGCATACCGCGCTCCGGCCACATCCGCGCGGGCAGCGGCTGGAGCACCGCCACCGGCGAGTGGCGGGCCCAGCGGCGCAGCAGCCGCGGGATCGCGCCGCCGCGCCACCCCGGGCCCACCCCGTCCGAGAGGACCAGCATCACGGTGCGGCCGGAGGTGTCGGTGAGCTGGCGGGCGGTGCGGCGCGGGGCGCCGGGGGCGTACGGGCGCGCCCTGAGCACCGGTCGGTCCTCGTGGGCGCTGTCCAGGCCGTAGGTCCGTACGGAGCGGAAGGCGCCCTGGCGCTCCAGCAGTCCGCGCACCTCGGCGGCGAGCTGCTGCCACAGCACCATCGAGGGGCCGTCGTCCACGATGAGCGCGACGCTCAGCCAGCGCTCCGGGCGGGGGCGCAGCACCACGTCCGGCAGACCGGTCTCGGCGATCCACTCGGCGGTGGCGGTCTCGTCGACACGGAAGGACGTGCGGGACGGCACGGTGCGCCGCAGCGGCCGCAGCGCGCGGGACAGCCGGCGCGTCCCGGGGAGCGCCCGGACGCCCCGGACGCCGACGGCACGCGCCGGGCGGGCCGCGGCGGGGCGGGCGGCGCCGGGGGCGTAGAGCCCGGCGGGGACGAGGGGCTCTGGCTCGGGTTCGCCGGGGGTGAGTGCCCCGGGGAGCTGCCGCTGGGCGCCCTTCGCCTCGTCCTCGCCGTCGGCCGCGCCGGAGGCGGGAGCGGCGGGATGCCGGGACGGCGGCGGTTCGTCGCCGTCCCCTTCGCCGCGCGCCGGGGCGGTGGTGGCGGCGAACCACAGGACGTCGCGCAGCTCCACCTCGGAGAGCTCGACCCCCGCGTCCTCCAGCAGGGCGCACAGCCGCTCGATCATTGCGCGTCGACTTCGTTCAGCGAGCGGAACAGCTTGTCGAGGACGTCCTGGTCGACCCGCACCCCGGAGGAGCGCAGCCGGACCGCGTTGAGCAGCTGATCGGTGGCCAGTTCCCGCTCGTTGCGCCGGGACACGAAGTCGGCGATCAGCTCCTGGGCCCGCGCGCCGACCTCCTCGCCCAGATGCATGGTGACGATCCTCTGGAGCTGCGCCTCGTCGGGCTGCTTGAGGTCGAGCCGGACGCAGCGGCGCAGAAACGCCGGGGGGAACTCGCGCTCGCCATTGCTGGTGATGACGACGACGGGGAAGACGGAGCAGCTGACCCAGCCGCTGGTGATCCCGGTCTTCTCACGGGAGCCGGCGTACTGCACCTGGACCGTCCTCCCCTCCCCCAGGCGGGCCAGCTCCGGAATCTCGAACTCGCCCTCCTCGAAGACCGTAAGGAGGTCATTGGGCAGGTCGACATCGCCCTTGTCGAGCTCGTCCACGAGCAGCACCCGCGGCTTCTCGGCCGGGAGCAGCGCGGTGCCGAGGGCGCCGAGCCGCAGATAGTCGCCGATGTCCGGCTCGGTCGCGACGGTCTCGTCGGCGCGCCGCTTGAGGGAGGCTTCGCGCAGCCTGCCCACCGCGTCGTACGAGTAGAGGCCCTCGGTGAGCGTGGAGCGGCTGTTGACCGGCCAGTGCAGCACCTCGCCCAGCATCAGCTCGCGGGCGATGGCGTGGGCCAGGGTCGACTTGCCGGTGCCGGGGCGGCCGGTGACCAGCAGCGGGCGGTGCAGATGCAGCGCCATGTTGACGACGTCGCGGTCCTCGTCGGAGATCAGATACGGCAGCGGCCGCTTCGTGTCCCGGCGCCGCGCGTCGTCGCCGAAGCGCCGCCACGGCGGGGCGGGGGGCCAGGTCTCCACCTCGTGGGGCCGGGTGTCGCCGCCCTGGAAGAGCCTCCAGTCCTGTGCCATCTTCTTCGTCTCTCCTCAGGGTGCGGACAGGTCGAGTCGGTCGGGGAGCGGGCGGTGCGGATCGTCCCACAGGAGGGCCATATGGCGGCCGTGGTGGCTCTCGTCGGCCTCGCTCGCCGACCGGAGCTTGCGTAGATGCTGGGGCAGGGACCGCAGCCGTTCGGTGCGGAGCAGGGTCTCCAACTCGGCCTGCGCGGCGGCGCCCTCCGCCTCGCCATGCCATATGAGGACGGGCACTCCGCCGAACAGACAAGCGTTGAAGACCTCCGAACGAGCCCGCACCGGGGAAGTCATCACCACGCCCGGAGCGTCCTCCTGGCCCTGGAGGTCGCCGTTGACCTGCTTGAACGTCTCATAGTGGGCGGACAGCCAGTGCAGATCCTCGGCGCCCGCCGTACCGGCCCTCTCCCAGCGCCGCTCCCACAGATGCCGCTGATGCTCCCGGAGTTCGGCGCAGCGCACGACGACCGGATAGTCCGTGCCGAGCGAGCGCTCCAGCGGCCCCTCGGCGTCGAGCTGCCAGCGGTGCACGGCCAGTTCCAGGTCGGTGGGGGTCACGAAGAACTCCACCAGCGTGTCATGGGTGCGGGCATGCCCTCTCAGGAGGTGGTCGAGGCCACGCTGTATCTCCTCCAGCGAGGCGGGGGTATCGGCCTTCGCCAGGGAGTTGACGTTGTCACCGCGCCGCGACCAGACCTCATAGGTGCGCCGCTGCCCGTCCCCGCTCGGTGCGTGGAGCCGTATCTGGATGCTCGCCCAGCTACCGCTGGGAGGTGCCCCCTGGTCCGTGACGGTGTCCGGGTCGGCTTGTACGCGCTCCGCGTGCTCCCGCGCTTCACCGCGCCGTTCGTGCAGCTGACCCTCGAGATCGATCCGCTTGGCGCACTCCAGCGACCACGCTTGCAGTTCTCCCGCGACCGCTCCCTCGCAGAGCGCGGCGAAGTGCTCCACGACACGCAGCAGCTGCGGGAGTTGTTTCGGCGGAGGGAGCAGCACGGCTTCGAGGTCGTCGACCAGGGCGGCCGGATCGAGGGACGACAGGGCCATGGTGGGGTACTTCTCGCGGGCGACCTCGGCGAAGTCGTGCCGTCCCCGCTGCCCCAGCCGCTCCAGCAGCCCGGCCAGCTCCACGTACTCGGCGTGGGTCAGCCACTGGTTCTGGAGCACATGGCACGGCTTGCGGATCTCCGTGCGGACCGGGGCCCGGTCGCTGAGCTCCGCGAGGAGGGTGACGGTGCCGTGCGAGTTCTCCAGCGCCCAGTCGACCAGTTCCTCGGCCGAGGGAGGCGTCGTGGTCGGCGGGTCGGTGGTGAACTGCTCCCAGAGCCCGACGACGACTTCCGCCGCGCGGCCGGGGCGCTCCCCCAGCAGCGCGCCGACCGCATGGATCAGTTTGCCGCGCTCCCGCCGCTTCTGCTCGTCCAGCGGCGAACGGGGCGGGCCGAGCGGAACGTCCTCGCCGCTCCCGTCCCCCCTGCTGATGTGCACGGTCGGGAACTGCCGCAGGCCCTCGTCCCGGCCCAGCCGCGCGAACTCGTCCCGGACCCCCTGCCACACCCGGTCGAGGTCCGGCGCCACGCCATCGGCGGAGGCCGCTTCGAGCTGCCGTAACAGCACGGAGGTGAACAGCCCCGCGCCCTGCTGGTTCTTGGACACCGCCCCGGGCTGACAGGCGCGCATCCAGTAGATCTCGCGGGATTTGTTGATCTCCGGCTTCGTGGTGAGCTCGTCCGGTTTGGCGACCATCAGATGGGTGCGGAGGGGAAGGGCCTGCCAGCAGGCGTCGATGACCACGGTGACCCGGCCCACGCCCTGCTTCGGCAGATGCTCGGTGCGCAGCAGCGTCATCAGGTTCAGCACGTCGAGACCCCGCATGTCCCGGTCCGTGGTCTCCGGGTACAGCAGGCTCCAGCGGCCTCCCGGGGCCTGTACGCCGTGCCCCGCCCAGTAGATCCACAGCCGGTCCGCGTCGAGGGACCGCAGCTCCTCCATGAAGACCTGACGGATGGTGGGGCCGTCCGCCGGACGGTAGTCGCGGTCCGCCGCTTCCACGGCGGCCTTGTTCCCCTCCGTGGGCGAGGCCAGCAGGCGGATGTTCTCCGCCGGCACGCCCAGCCCGGTCAGCCACGTCCGCATCGCGAGCGCGTCGTTCACCGGACCGTCGAGGGTCCAGTCGTCACTGCCGCGGTACTGCTCGACCGCCACGATCACGGCATGGGTGCGGCGCCAGTCGTGCTCCACCGCTGTCACTTCGGCAGCTCCGGGGCCAGCAGGTCGTACAGCCGCTGGTGGGCGAAGTACGAGGTGTGGGCGCGCGGGAAGGGCTGGCGGGTGTTGACGCGCAGATCGGTGACCCGGCCGGGGAAGACCTTCTCCCCGACGAAGCCGAGCAGATCCCGCTCGTCATAGACGTTGATCCAGCGGGGGAACGCGGCCGGCAGCGGTTCGTCGCGGCGCAGCGCGGTGAGCGCGTCCAGCTCGTAGAGGAACGGCGCCTGGGAGCCGACCGTCACCAGCAGCTCCACCCCGGCGGGCGGATCGGGCTCGGCGAGCAGATCGACGCAGGCGATACCGCCGAGGCTGTGGGCGAGCAGCACCACCGGGCCGTTCCCCGACTCGATCGCCTCGCGCACCGCGGCCCGGATCGCGGCGCGCACCCCGGCGCCGCGCACCTGGTAGCGGAGGATGTCACCACTGGCCGGGACGGACTTGTTGGTGATCCCGCCGCGGAAGGTATGGGCCAGTGAAGACAGCGGCGACAGGTAGGAGTTGAGCGCCCGTACGGCGACGCCCTTCGCGGCACCGGCGACGAATCCGCCCCGGTCGCCGCCGCCCAGCTGATCGGTGAGCGCGCCGACGACGGTGTCGCGGTCGGCGCCGTCCACCGCGAGCGGCTCGTCGTCGCCGTACGGGCCCTCGGCGCGCTGGACGGCCAGGGCGTACACGGCGCGGGCCGCGAGGGGCTCGATGCCGTCGGCGGGCGAGGTGCCGCCCAGACTGCCGGAGATCTCGTCGGCCACCCGGTCGGCGGCCTCGTCGAGATGCGGCGCGAGATCCGCGACGAGCCGGGGCAGGCTGCCAGCGGGCTCCTCCGCCTCGGGCGCCATCGGCTCCAGCGTCAGGCCGCGCACCTTGTCGGCGACGGTCTCCCAGGGGTCGACGCGGCCGGGCGCGAAGCCCGTCTCCTCGCCGTCGTCGTGCGCCGCCCGCGCGAACTCCCGCAGCTCCGCGAGCGGATCGACCTCCAGCAGCGCCCATACGGCCAGCGGATCATCCTCGTCCAGCGCGCCGTCACCGCCGACGCCGCGGTTCTTCGTGCGCACCGGGAGCGAGGCCCCGCCGAGCCCCAGCGAGGCTCCGTGCTCCTCGCCCCAGAAACAGCGGGCGACCGGGATATCGGCTCTCACCCGCCCCAGGCCGCTCACGACCCGCGCGAGGCTCTTCTCGTACGACTTGGCCCGGACCCCCGTGCCGTGGACGAAGACGACGCTTGTCACCGATCCCCCCAGATCGTCCAGATCCCACCGCGACCACGAGCCCATCACTTTAACCGGTGATGACCCCATGTGACCCCCGGACTACGGAGCCCGCCCCCGGTCCGCCCGGCTTACGCCCCTTACCCGCCTTACGCCCCGGTCTACCCGGCTCAGCCGCCGGAGGTGTCGAGCTCGGCGTCCGCGCCGACGCCCGCGCGGTCGTACGGGTCGTCCAGCCAGCCGTCGGGCAGCACCACGCGATTACGGCCGGAGGTGCGGCCGCGCGGGCCGTCGGCGCCGGGGGGCCACTCCTGGTCCAGGTCCAGCTCGGCCAGCAGGGCGTCCAGCTCGGCGAGGGACGAGGTGATCGCCAGCCGCTTGCGCATCTCCGAGCCCACCGAGAAGCCCTTGGTGTACCAGGCGACATGCTTACGGAAGTCGATCACGCCGCGCTCCTCGTCCTCCAGCCACTCGGCGAGCAGCTCGGCGTGGCGGCGCATCACGGCCGCGACCTCCTTGAACGTCGGCCGCGCGTACACCGGTGCCCCGGCATCGGACCCCGACGCCCCGGGGCCGGACACCGACGCCCCCGCGTCGGACCCCGACGCCCCGCCGCCCGGTTCGAACGCGGCCACCAGATCGCCGAAGAGCCAGGGCCGCCCCAGGCAGCCGCGCCCCACGACCACGCCGTCACAGCCCGTCTCGCGCATCATCCGGACCGCGTCGTCGGCGGACCAGATGTCGCCGTTGCCCAGCACCGGGATCTCGGGGACGGCCTCCTTCAGGCGGGCGATCGCCTCCCAGTCGGCGGTGCCGCCGTAGTGCTGGGCCGCGGTGCGGCCGTGCAGGGCGATCGCGGTCACGCCCTCCTCGACCGCGATCCGGCCCGCGTCGAGGTAGGTGATGTGGTCGTCGTCGATGCCCTTGCGCATCTTCATGGTCACCGGCAGCGGGCCCGCCGCGGTCACGGCCTCGCGCAGGATCGAGCGCAGCAGATGCCGCTTGTACGGGAGCGCCGAGCCGCCGCCCTTACGGGTCACCTTGGGCACCGGGCAGCCGAAGTTGAGGTCGATGTGGTCGGCGAGGTTCTCGTCCACGATCATCTGGACGGCCTTGCCGACGGTCACCGGGTCCACCCCGTACAGCTGGATGGAGCGCGGCTTCTCGGTGCCGTCGAAGTGGATCAGCCGCATCGTCTTGGCGTCCCGCTCCACCAGCGCCCGGGTGGTGATCATCTCGCTGACGAACAGCCCCCTGCCACCCGAGAACTCCCTGCACAGGGTGCGGAACGGAGCGTTGGTGATCCCGGCCATCGGTGCCAGGACGACCGGCGGCTGGACCGTATGGGGTCCGATCCGCAGCTGCGTCCGCTCCGTGTGCGGCGTCTGCGGCGATTGCGTCATGGGATCAGCTTCCTCGTGCGTACTACGGTGGGAGGGCGGGGCCGATCTCTTATTGTCCCGCACCCGCGAGAGGGAGCTTGTCCCGCACCCGCGAGAGGTGTCCCGCACCCGCGAGAGGGATCGACAGGGCGGTGCTGACCGCCGCACCGACGGTATCGATGTAGCGTTCAACCATGCGTGAGCTCAGCCATCGGCGGCGCATGCTTGTGCTGGCGATCTGCTGCATGAGTCTGCTGCTCGTCAGCCTCGACAACACGGTCCTCAATGTCGCGCTGCCCTCGATACGGAGTGATCTGCACGCCTCCGTCTCCGGGATGCAGTGGACGATCGACGCCTACACCCTGGTCCTCGCCGCCCTGCTGATGCTCTCGGGGTCGACGGCCGACCGGGTGGGACGCAAGCGCACCTTCCAGACCGGGCTGGTGATCTTCACCCTCGGATCGGGGCTGTGCAGCCTCGCGCCCAATCTGGAAACGCTGGTCCTCTTCCGCATGGTGCAGGCGATCGGCGGTTCGATGCTCAACCCCGTCGCCATGTCGATCATCACCAATGTCTTCACCGAGCCCAGGGAGCGGGCCCGCGCCATCGGGGCCTGGGGCGGGGTCGTCGGCATCAGCATGGCGGCCGGGCCGATCGTGGGCGGGCTGCTGGTGGAGTCCGTCGGCTGGCGCTCGATCTTCTGGATAAACATTCCGGTCGGGCTCGCGGCGCTGCTCCTCACCGCCCGTTACGTCCCCGAGTCGCGTGCCCCCAGGCCGCGCCGGGCCGACCCCGTCGGCCAGCTGCTGGTCATCGCGGTACTGGGCACCCTCACGTACGCGATCATCGAGGCGCCGGACCGCGGCTGGGACTCGCCGCTGATCGCGACCTGTGCGGGGATCGCCGCCCTGGGGCTGCTCACGCTGATCCGCTACGAGCGGCGGCGTGCGGAACCGCTGATCGATGTGCGGTTCTTCCACAGCGCGCCGTTCAGCGGGGCGACGGTCGTCGCGGTGTGCGCCTTCGCGGCGCTCGGCGGCTATCTCTTCATGAACACGCTCTACCTCCAGGACGTGCGCGGGCTCAACGCGCTGCACGCCGGGCTGTGGATGCTGCCCATGGCGTTCATGTGCTTCGTCTGCGCGCCGCTGTCCGGGCGGCTGGTGGGCGCCCGCGGGCCACGGCCGTCGATGCTGGTGGCCGGGGTGGCCATAACGGCCAGCGGGGTCCTGTTCGCCGTCTTCGACGCCCAGGCCAGCGATGCGGGGCTGCTGATCGGCTATGTGCTGTTCGGCCTCGGCTTCGGCATGGTCAACGCGCCCATCACCAATACGGCGGTCTCCGGGATGCCCCGCACCCAGGCCGGGGTGGCCGCGGCCGTCGCCTCCACCAGCCGTCAGGTGGGCCAGTCGCTCGGCGTCGCGGTCATCGGCGCGGTGCTGGCGGCGGGCGCCGCGTCGGCGGCGGCGGGCGGGATGGGGCACGCCGCCTCGCCCGCGGCCGCCGCGTCGTTCGTGGACGCGGCCCGTCCCGCGTGGTGGATCATCGCCGCGTGTGGTGCCGTCATCCTGCTGCTGGGGCTGGTGACCACGGGCCACTGGGCCGAGAAGACGACCCGGCACGCGGCCGCGCTGTTCGAGGAGGACGCGCCGACGGGCCAGACCTCGGCGAACGCGAAGGCGTAATCCGTAACGCCAACGCGTAACGCCGAGGCGTAACGCGTAAGGAGGCCGCTCCCGGGCCGGTGGGTCAGACCGCCGCCGGGGCGGCCTTCTCCGTTGCGGCCTTCTCCGTCGCCGCCTCTTCCGTCGCCGCCTCTTCCGCGAGCGCCAGCGCGTGCAGCCGCTCCAGCCGCTCCCGCGTCTCCACGTCCGCCGGGGTGTACGTGAGCAGCTTGGAGCCCTGTTTGGGTCCGGTCCACAGGCTGGTGGAGGCCAGCCGGAGGATGCCCACCCGCGACTGGCGATAGACCTTGATCTTGTCGCCGGGCCGGATCACCTCATGCCGCGCCCAGATCTCCCGGAACTCCGGCGAGGCGTCCTCCAGCCGCTTCACCATCGTCTTCCAGGCGGGCTCGGCCACATGCTCGGCCATGACGGCGCGGAACTTGGCCGCCATGAGCCGGATCGTCTCCTCCCGGTCCACCAGGCTGGAGCGCCACTCGTCATGGGTGAAGGCCAGCCACAGGCAATTGCGGTCCTCCGGCGCCACCTGGTCCAGGTCGCACATCAGCAGCCGGTAGCTGCGGTTGTAGGCGAGCAGGTCGAAGCGGCTGTTCTGGACGCAGGCGGGGTACGGCTCGAGCCGCTCCAGCATGAGCTGAAGCGACTGCGGAACGCCCGTGCACTCGCTCGCCGGGGTCGGGTCGACGGTCCCGGCGAGCGCGAAGAGATGGGTCCGCTCGCTGCGGTCCAGGAGCAGCGCGCGGGCGATGGCGTCGAGGACCTGCGCCGAGACGTGGATGTCGCGGGCCTGCTCCAGCCAGGTGTACCAGGTCACACCGACGGCCGAGAGCTGTGCGACCTCCTCGCGGCGCAGCCCGGGGGTGCGCCGACGGCGGCCCCGGGGCAGCCCCACCTGCTCGGGGGTGATCCGCTCCCGCCGACTGCGAAGGAACGCGGCCAGCTCGCCCCTGCGTATCTCGGCCCCCGCGGCACTCCTGCCCTCGGCCGCGGCTCCGGCCGTCGCGTCCCGCACCATCGTGGTCATGGCTCCAGGGTGCCCGAGGGCTCAGCCGGTTGCCAGGTACTTCTTGTACCAGGATAAAGACACTCTGGTACCAGCCTGAGCGGCGCGGGATCTTCGTAGGCGTGACCGAAACGCAGATTTCCACGATACGGACGAGAACCGCCGCCCCGGGTGCGGCGAAGACCCCCGGGCGGACCCACACCTCCGCCGGACCCGCGCTGAGCCCCCTCGGGCTGTTCACCGTGCTGCTGGGCGCGGCGCTGCCGCTGATCGACTTCTTCATCGTCAATGTGGCCCTGCCCACCATGGACCACGACCTCCACGCCGGTCCGGCCGTACTGGAGCTGGTCGTCGCCGGATACGGCGTGGCGTACGCGGTGCTGCTGGTCCTCGGCGGACGGCTGGGCGACACCTTCGGGCGACGCCGGCTCTTCCTCGCCGGGATGGCGGCCTTCGGGCTGACCTCGCTGGTCTGCGGGCTCGCGCCGGACGCCTGGAGCCTGGTGGGCGCCCGGGTGGCGCAGGGTGCTTCGGCCGCGCTGATGCTTCCGCAGGTGCTGGCCACGATCCACTCCTCGACCAGCGGTTCGCGCCGCGCCCGCGCGCTCAGCATGTACGGCGCGACGGCCGGTCTGTCCATGGTCGCGGGGCAGATCCTGGGCGGTGTGCTGGTGGCCGCGGACATCGCGGGCACCGGGTGGCGCGCGGTCTTCCTGGTCAATGTGCCGGTCGCGCTGATCGGCCTGGTTCTCGCGGTCCGTACGGTCCCCGAGACCCGCTCGAAGCGGCCCGCGCCGGTGGATGTGCCGGGCACCGTACTGCTGGCGCTGTCGCTGATCACGCTGATGGTGCCGCTGACCGAGGGACGGGCGGCGGGCTGGCCGCTGTGGACCTGGCTGGGGCTGGGCGCGTTCCCGTTCGTGGCCGCCGCGTTCTACGTCGTGGAGCGGCGCGCGGACCGGGCGGGCAGGACGCCGCTGCTGCCGCCGAGCCTGTTCGCCCTGCCCGGACTGCGGCGCGGGCTCGCGATGGTGGTGCCGTTCTCGATCGGCTTCGGCGGCTTCATGTTCGTCATCGCGGTCGCGCTGCAGCAGGGGCTGCGGTACGGGCCGGTGGAGGCCGGGCTGGCGCTGGCGCCGATGGCCACGACGTTCTTCGTGGCCTCGCTGATGGGGCCGCGCCTGGTGGGCCGGTACGGCAGCCGTGTGGTGACCGCGGGCGGGCTGATCCAGGCGGTGGGCATCGCGCTGCTGATGCTGGCCGTATGGCGGGACTGGCCGGATCTGTCGCTGGCCGGGCTGCTGCCGGGGGTCGCGCTGGCCGGGTTCGGGCAGGGGCTGCAGCTTCCGGTGCTGATCCGGATCGTGCTGGCCGATGTGCCGAACGAGCGGGCCGGGGTGGGGAGCGGCGTGATGGTCACCACCCAGCAGTCGGCACTGGCGCTGGGCGTGGCGACGCTCGGCACGCTCTTCCTGTCCCTGGGGCCGTCGGCGGGCATGGGTGACGCGCTGGTCATCACGCTCGCGGCCCAGCTGGGGGCGATCGCGCTGACCCTGCTGATGAGCCTGCGACTGCCGCGCAAGGTGTCGTGAGGAGGCCGCGGAACAAGCAGAACAACCGCAGCAACCGAGCAACCGGACGGGTGACTGGTAGGCGATGACAGATATTGAAATCTGTCATCGCATATGCCACGCTTTCCTTGGGTACCCGTTCAGTCCTTTCTCGATAGCTCGCCAGCCCAAGGAGCACCCCCGTGCAGAACCGCCAGCTCGGCACCACCGGCCCCCAGGTCTCCGCGATCGGCCTCGGCTGTATGGGCATGTCCGCCATGTACGGCACCGGCGTCGACCGCGCCGAGTCCATCGCCACCATCCACGCCGCCCTCGACGCCGGGATCACCCTGCTCGACACCGGCGACTTCTACGGCATGGGCCACAACGAACTGCTCATCGACGAGGCCCTGCGCACCGCCCCCGCCGCCCACCGCGAACGCGCCCTGACCAGCGTGAAGTTCGGCGCCCTACGCGGCCCCGACGGCGCCTGGACCGGCCATGACGGCCGCCCCGCCGCCGTCAAGAACTTCCTCGCCTACTCGCTCCAGCGGCTGGGCACGGACCACATCGACATCTACCGCATCGCCCGCCTCGACCCGGCCGTCCCGGTCGAGGAGACGGTCGGTGCCATCGCCGAGGCCGTACAGGCGGGTTACGTACGGCACATCGGTCTCTCGGAGGTGGGCGCCGAGACCATCCGGCGGGCCGCCGCCGTCGCCCCGATCTCGGATCTCCAGATCGAGTACTCACTGCTCGCGCGCGGTATCGAGGACGAGATCCTGCCGGTCTGCCGTGAGCTGGGCATCGGCATCACCCCGTACGGAGTGCTCTCGCGCGGGCTGATCAGCGGCCACTGGAACCGGGAGCGCACGACGGACGCCCAGGACTTCCGCAACAGGGCCCCGCGGTTCCAGGGCGAGAACCTCGACCGCAACCTCGAACTCGTGGAGGCCCTCCGCAAGATCGCCGACGCCAAGGGCGTCAGCGTCGCCCAGATCGCCATCGCGTGGGTGCTCGCGCAGGGCGTCCGGCGCTCCACCGCCATCGTCCCGCTCGTCGGGTCCCGCCGCCGCGACCAGTTGGCCGAGGCCCTGGGCGCGCTTGACGTTACGCTCGACGCCGACGACCTGGCCGCCATCGAGGACGCCGTCCCGGCGGACGCCGCCGCGGGCGACCGCTACCCGGCGGCCCAGATGGCCACCCTCGACAGCGAGAAGAAGTAAGGGACCCGATGCCGCCCGAGACGCCCCTGACGCCCACCCGCATCCTCGAAGCCACCGAGGACGTGCTGCGCCGCTACGGCCCCGCGAAGGCCACGGTGGTGGACGTGGCCCGGGCGCTGGGGGTCAGCCACGGCAGCGTCTACCGCCACTTCCGCTCCAAGACGGCGCTGCGCGAGGCGGTCACCGAGCGATGGCTGGACCAGGAGCACGACGGCCTGTCCCGCATCGCCCGCGCCAAGGGCCCGGCGGCCGACCGGCTGGAGGACTGGCTGCTCACCCTGTTCGCCGCCAAGCGCCGTAAGGCGGGCGGCGATCCGGAGCTCTTCGCCACGTATCTGGCGCTGGCCACCGAGAACAGCGAGATCGCCGCGCGCCATGTCGAGACGATGATCGGCCAGCTCACCACGATCGTCGAAAGCGGCATCGCGAGCGGGGAGTTCACGATGCGGGACGCCCGTGCCACGGGCCGGGCGCTGTGGGACGCGACGGCGCAGTTCCACGACCCCGTCTACGCGCCACGGTGGTCGGACCCGGACATGGACCCGGCCTTCGCGGCCCTCTGCGAGCTGCTGCTGGACGGCCTACGGGCCCGTTAGGGGTGTCCGGCGGAGTGTGACGCCTGCGGCGGGCCGCTCCCCTCCCCGCCCCTTCCCACAACTGGGGCTCCGCCCCAGACCCCGCTCCTCAATCTCCCCCAGCTACCGCTGGGAGGTGCCCCCTGGAGGGGCTGGAAGGTGGGGCAGAGCCCCCCACGCGGCGGAGCCGCATATCGTGAGGTGTCGGGAAGGGGCGGGGAGGGGAGCAGCCCGCCGCAGGCGTCACGATCCGTCGGATGGCCGGTCGCGCCCACACGCGGCGCCGCATATCGACACGGCCCCGCGCCCCTTCAGGGCGCCCCTCAGCTCACGCCCAGGAAGCGCAGTACGGCCAGCACCCTGCGGTGGTCCGCCTCGGCGACCGGCAGGTCCAGCTTCCCGAAGATGGAGTTGATGTGCTTGGCCACCGCGCTCTCACTGATCACCAGCGCCCCCGCGATCCCCGCGTTCGACCGCCCGCCCGCCATCAGCTCCAGTACGTCCCGCTCGCGCGAGGTCAGCCGGTCCAGCGGATCGCTGTGCCGTCGCACCAGCAACTGGGCCACGACCTGCGGGTCCAGGGCGGTGCCGCCGCCCGCCACCCGGCGCAGCGCGTCGATGAACTCCTCCACGTCCGCGACCCGCTGCTTGAGCAGATAGCCGATCCCCTCGGTGTGGGCCGTCAGCAGGTCCGCCGCGTACCGCTCCTCGACGTACTGCGACAGCAGCAGTACGGCCGTGTCCGGCCACTGCCGCCGGATCAGCAGGGCCGCCCGGACGCCCTCGTCCGTGAAGCCGGGTGGCATCCGGACGTCCACGACCGCGATGTCCGGACGGTTTTCCTCGACCGCCGCCAGCAGCCCCTCGGCGTCGTCCGTCTCCGCCACGACTTCGAAGCCCGCGGTCTGTACGACCTTGACCAGGCCGATCCGCAGCAGTACCGAGTCCTCGGCGATCACAGCGCGCACGGCAGCTCCACGGTGATGACGGTCGGGCCCCCGCCGGGGCTGCTGATGTCGAACGTGCCGTCCACCGACCCGGCCCGTTTGGCGAGCCCGCCGAGGCCGCTGCCCCGCGCGGGGTCGGCACCGCCCACCCCGTCGTCGGCGACCACCACCCGCAGCGTGTCCCCGGTCCGGACGACCGTGACCTCGGCCCGGGTGGCCCGGGCGTGCTTGGCGATGTTGGCGAGGGTCTCGGAGACGACGAAGTACGCGACGGCCTCGACCGTCGGGGCGGCCCGTTCGGGGACGTGGACGTGCAGCCGCGTCGGCAGCGGGGCGCGGGCGGCGATCCCGGAGAGGGCGGCGTCCAGGCCGAGTTCGTCGAGGACGGCCGGGTGCAGCCCGCGCACCAGGTTGTTGAGCTCCTCGATGGCGCCCTTGGCCTCGCGGTGCGCCTCGTCGATGACCTGCCGCGCCTCGTCCGGCAGATCCTTGAGCGTGGCCTTGGCCAGGCCCAGGTTGACCGCCATGGAGACGAGCCGCTGCTGGGCGCCGTCGTGCAGATCGCGTTCGATGCGGCGCCGCTCGGCGTCCGCCGCGTCGACCGCCCCCGCACGGCTCTCGGTCAGGTCCTCGACCCGCCGCTCCAGCTCCTCGGCGGGGACGGGGCCCAGCAGCACGGTGGCGGCGCGGGTGTCGAGCCGGGCGAGGGCGCCGATGAGCCAGTAGGCGAGGGCCAGCAGGGCGAGGCCGCCCACGGTGAGATACGCGGCCGCCGTGGCGTCGGGCAGGAACTTCAGCCGCCCGGCCGGCTGCCGCCAGAGGAACACGGTCGCGGCCGCCACGCCCACGAGGGCCGAGCTCCAGGCCAGCACCCCGCCGAAGGCCACCGCCGGTCCGGCCAGCAGGTGATACCAGAGCTGCTGCCGCGCCCGCCGGGGCCCGGTGATCTCCACTCCGAGCAGCGCCCCGAACCGCCGCCGCTGCACTCGCGTCAACAGCGGCGTGGCCACGGCCGGGGCGGCCAGCGGGACGGTGAGCGCGAGCAGGACGTCCATCAGCGACGAGGCGTCGTCGTAGACCAGCCACGGCACGCTCATCGGCACCGCCCAGGCCACGAACTGCACCGCCATACCCGCGAATCCGAAGCGGGCGTCGCGCCGCAGCCGGTGCTGCGAACGCCCGAAGGCAGGGCGTATCGCGGTGAGGAGGCTCATGCGACGACCTTAGAGCGGCCCCGGGCGGCCGCGCGCTGGACCACCTGCCCGGATTCGGGGTGTATCTGGTGCCACCCCGAGTCGGCAACTGGTGTGACCGACACCGGAGGCGGCGCCGACCAGGCTTGCGGTGTGCCCGGGACGACCGACCGGGCCCGGAAGGAGATCCGCGCCATGACCACCCTGTTCGCCCCCACGCCCACCGCCGCTCCGGCCCCCGGCCCGGCGGGCCCGGCGACCGCGCGGAGGACGCGGCTCACGCTTGCCCGGCGGCTCGTGCGGCCGGAGTCGGTGCTGCTGGTCTCGGGGGCGGCGCTGGTCCCCTGGCTGTACGTACTGGCCCGGACGCTGCCGTCCACGGCGCGGATCGGCCACTGGAACGTCGCGTGGGTGGGCCTGGACGCCCTCGAGGCGCTCGGGCTGCTCTCCACCGCCGCGCTGCGCCGGCGCGGCGACGACCGCCACCGGCTGACCGCGGCGGCGACGGGGACGCTGCTGGTGGTGGACGCGTGGTTCGACACGGTGACGGCCGCGCCGGGCGGGGAGTTGGCGGCGGCGGTCGCGATGGCCCTCTGCGCGGAGCTGCCGCTGGCGGCGGTGTGCACGGCGCTGGCCCTCGGCCGGGAACGGCGGCCCACCGCCGTGGTCACCGATGACCCGGTCACCACGGACTCGGTCACCACAGACCCGGTCACCACAGACCAACCCACCACGGACCGGCTCACCCCTGGGAGGCGGCCCACCAGACGATGACCGCGGCCACCGCGAAACAGGCCAGCATGATGAGGACGACCTGCCGACGTGCCGCCGCGTCGGCGGTCATCCGCGGCGAGCCGAGGGCCCCGTGCGCCTGGGCGAGGTGGTCGAGCCCCTTGTGCCGGGCGCCGCCGTAGGTGATCCGCTCCTGCCAGTCGCAGTGCTGGCAGCCGAGCAGCCGCCGCTGGCCCGGACCGTAGCCGTAGCTCACCTCGAAGACCGTGCCGTCCTCGTGGATGGCGGTGATGTGATGCGTCACGCCGCGCACGACTGGTGAACCCCCCGTTCTGCCGAGTCGACGGGCTCCGGCGCCACGGATCTGTGTCCGTGG
>NZ_JBHYVB010000190.1:20465-22145 GCF_042750115.1 Streptomyces sp. NPDC059455 | reverse complement strand
ACCCCCCACCCCGGCTCCCCCACCCGCTGTGTGGCGCGCACACACTCTCAGCGCCCCCCACCACACCGCGTGATCAGGACTCAGTGGCCGCCGGCGGCCTCGAGACGCTTGATGGACGCCTCCACCTCGGCCTCGGCGTCGGCGCGGCCCACCCAGTTGGCCCCCTCGACCGACTTCCCCGGCTCCAGGTCCTTGTAGACCTCGAAGAAGTGCTGGATTTCCAGGCGGTCGAACTCTGAAACGTGGTGAATATCACGCAGGTGCTCCACCCGGGGGTCGGAGGCCGGTACGCAAAGCAGCTTGTCATCGCCGCCCGCCTCGTCGGTCATCCTGAACATGCCGATGGCGCGGCACTTGATCAGGCAGCCGGGGAACGTCGGCTCGTCGAGAATGACCAGTGCGTCCAGCGGATCACCGTCCTCGCCGAGGGTGTTCTCGACGAAGCCGTAGTCCGCGGGGTAGCTGGTCGACGTGAAGAGTCGCCGGTCAAGGCGGATGCGACCCGTCTCGTGGTCCACCTCGTACTTGTTCCGCGAACCCTTCGGGATCTCGATGGTGACGTCGAACTCCACGGGTGGCTCCTCCATGATCAACACATACGTCTGGTGATTAAGTGTCCCCCACGCAGGTGTGTGGTGGCGAAAGGGGCTGGTCGGTCGTGCCTGAAGCCCGATCGTGGCAGGTCAGGGAGTGGCTGAGCCACCGGCTGAGCCGTGGGCGACGCGAGTTGGACCGGATGCGCGGGCGTGGGCTGCGCGAGTGGAACCGCGTGCGCGCCCGTATCCGGCGCGAATGGCGCAATACGCCCCGCGAGCGGCAGCGGACCTGGCAGCTGGTGGCGGTCTCCGCCGCGACCGGCCTGGTCGTCGCCGTGGTGTCGGTGCTGGTGGCCGGGCCCTGGGACGGCGGTCAGCGGACGGCCGAACGCGCCCGCGCCACCGATGACGGTGCCCCGGGCGAGCGGCACGGGGGCCCGGGGCGGCCCGCGCCCAGCGCCGCTCCCGTCCTGGCGGCGCTCGGCACGCGGCCCGCGCCCCGGTCGCCGGACAGCGGTGGCGACGCCGTGCCGCCGCCCACCGGCGCGGGGCTCGCCGACACCCTCGAACCGCTGCTGAAGGATCCCGCGTTGGGCGATGAGCGCTCGGTGGCGGTGATGGACGTGACCACCGGTCAGCAGGTGTTCGGCGCCAAGGCGGGCACGGCCGCCGTCCCCGCCTCCACGATCAAGCTCGCGACCGGTGCCGCGGCCCTCTCCGCCCTCGGCCCGGACCACCGCATCAGGACCAGCGTCGTGGCGGGCGCGGGCAAGGACGACATCGTGCTGGTCGGCGGCGGCGACCCGACGCTCACCGCGCGGGCCGCCAAGGGGGACGACCACCCCGCCGCGCTCCGCCAGTTGGCCGATGACACCGCCCGCGCCCTGAAGAAGCGCGGCGCGGGCCCCTACCGGCTCGGCTACGACACCTCGCTCTACGCCGGGCCGAAGCTCCACACCATCGGCCCCAACGAGAACCTCTCGCCCGTCGTCCCCCTGATGGCCGATGAGGGCCGTAAGGACGACAGCGACCACGGCCCGGCCCCGCGCGCCGAGGGGCCCGCCCCCCCGCCGGGGCGGGGGGGCGGCCCGCGGGGTGGCGCGCCCCCCGGGGGGGGGGTGGGGGCAACCCCCGCGGGGGCGCG
>NZ_JBHYVB010000190.1:17893-20455 GCF_042750115.1 Streptomyces sp. NPDC059455 | reverse complement strand
CAACCCCCCCCCCCTCACCCCCCCGGTGCGCGCGTGGGGCCCCTACCCCACCCCCCCCCCCCGGCCCCGCCCCCGCCCCCCGCGCCCCGGCCCCCCCCCCGGGGGGGCCCCTTCGCCGCGATGCTGCGCGACCGCGGCGTCGAGGTGAAGGACGAACCCCGGGCGGGCAAGGCCGCCAAGGGCGCCCGTACGGTGGCCTCCGTCCGCTCCCAGCCGCTGTCCTCCCTCGTCGAGCGGATGCTGACCACCAGCGACAACGACATCGCCGAGGCCCTGGCCCGGCAGACCGCCCTCGCCGCGGGCGAGCCCGCCAGCTTCGAGGGCGGCGCGAAGGCCGTGACCCAGCGGCTGCGCAAGCTGGAGCTGCCCCTGGGCGGTGTCCGGATCGCGGACGGCAGCGGGCTCGACCGCGCCGACCACGTCTCCGCCGGGCTGCTCGCCCAGGTGCTGGTGCGCGCCGCCGACCACGACCACCCCGAACTGCGGTCACTGCTCACCGGGCTGCCGGTGGCCGGTTTCACCGGCACCCTGCGCACCCGCTACGCCCAGGACGCGGTCGGCCGGGGCGTGGTCCGCGCCAAGACCGGCACCCTCACCGGGGTCAACAGCCTCGCGGGCTCGGTCGTGGACGCGGACGGCCGGCTGCTGGTCTTCGCGTTCATGACCAACGGCACCACCGACGCCAACGGCGCCCAGCGCGCCCTGGACCGGATGGCCTCGGCCCTCGCCAACTGCGGCTGCCGCTGAGCGGAGGGGTGACCCCGCGGGGTGGCCACGCCATGGTGGCCGCGGAGATCCCTGAGGCACCGAGGGTGACCGGGACGCGGGGTGGCCACGCCATGGTGGCCGCGGAGATCCCTGAGGCACCGAGGGTGACCCGGACGCGGGGTGGCCGCCTGTGCGGACCCCGGTGTCCTCCCGGATGGGGCGCGGGCCACGTACCGTGAAGCCATGACGAGCATCGGTGGTGTGGAGATGGTCGACTGGAATCTCGCGATCGCGACCGCGACCCGGCTGGTGCGCCCGGGTCCCGAGGTGAGCCGCGACGAGGCGCGCGCGGTCGTCGCGGAGCTGCGGCGGCACGCCAAGTCCTCGGAGGAGCATGTCCGCGCCTTCACCCGGATGGCCGTCTCCGGCGGCCCGGCCTCCGACACCCCCGTCCTCGTCGTGGACCGCGCGGGCTGGATCAGGGCGAACGTGGCGGGCTTCCGGCAGATCCTCAAACCGCTGCTCGGCAAGGTGCAGGACCGGCGCGGCGGACTGCCCGGCGGGGCGGTGCTGGGCGCGGTCGGCGGCAAGGTGACCGGGGTCGAGCTGGGGATGCTGCTGTCCTTCCTGGCCTCCCGGGTGCTCGGCCAGTACGAGACCTTCGCGCCCTCGACCCGCGAGCTGCCCGGCTCCCCGGGCGGCGGCCGGCTGCTGCTGGTGGCGCCCAACATCGTCCATGTCGAGCGCGAACTCGACGTGGCCCCGCACGACTTCCGGCTGTGGGTCGCGCTGCACGAGGAGACCCACCGCACCCAGTTCACCGCCGTGCCCTGGCTGCGCGACCACATCGAGTCGGAGATCCAGGCGTTCCTCGGCGAGACCGACGTGGACCCGGCCACCCTGCTGGAGCGGGTCCGCGAGGCCGTCCAGTCGCTGAGCGGCGGCCGTCCCGCCGACGAGGGGGACGAGGCGGACGGGCGCGGCGCGCCCAGCATCATCGAGCTTGTGCAGACCCCGACCCAGCGGGAGATCCTGGCCCGGCTGACCGCGGTGATGTCGCTGCTGGAGGGGCACGCCGACTACGTCATGGACGGGGTGGGGCCGGAGGTCGTGCCGTCCGTCGCGGAGATCCGGGAGAAGTTCCAGAAGCGCCGGGCGAGCGGCGCGGGCCGGCTCGACCAGGCGCTGCGCAAACTGCTGGGGCTCGACGCCAAGCTGCGGCAGTACCGTGACGGGGAGCGGTTCGTGCGGGCCGTGGTGAACCGGGTCGGCATGGACGGCTTCAACCGGATCTGGACCTCGCCCAACACCCTTCCGACCAAGGCGGAGATCAGCAAACCCGCCGAGTGGGTCGCGCGGGTGCACCGCAAGGCGGAGTCCTAGAACCGGCACACAACCGGCACACGCGGAAACGGACGAACGCCCTCTTTAATCACTCGTCCGAGGGACCGTTGGCGACGGGTAGGCGTGCGATGCTCGGGGAACAGCTCACTTCTGTCACCATCGACATACGCAGCGTGACGAAAGGCTCGTACCGCTCGTACTCCTCGCACCCCCCGAGGCACCCCCTCGAATGACAGATGGGAAACGGACATGGGTCCCCATCCAGCGGTCGCCGCGATACGCCTCGCGGTCCGCCGCGTTCTCCACGACATCCTCGTCGCCCACTCGGCCGCGCCCCCGGCCGCCTCGTCGCCCTCCGCTCCCCCCTCCCTCTCCTCGGCGGCTTCGGCCCCCGGCCCTCGCGGCTCCGCCCCGCGGGACGACGCACCGCTCGTGCTCGCCGCCTGGGGGGGGGGGGCCCCCGCCCCGGCGCCCCCCCCCCCCCCCCCCCGACTCGGCCCCCCGGCCCGG
>NZ_JBHYVB010000190.1:13834-17883 GCF_042750115.1 Streptomyces sp. NPDC059455 | reverse complement strand
GCGCGCACTCGCCCCCCGCCCCTCCCGCCCCCCCCCCGGGGCCCCCCCACCCGGTCGTGCTCGCCGCCTCCCGGGGCGCCCCCGACTCCATGGCACTCGCCTCCGCCCTCGCCTTCGAGGCCCCGCGGGCCGGGCTGCGGGCCGGCGGGGTCACCGTCGACCACGGTCTCCAGCAGGGGTCCGACGTCCGCGCCGCCGAGGTCACCGACCGGATGCGGGCCCTGGGCCTGGCGCCGGTCGAGGCGGTCGCCGTGGCCGTCGGCCGGAGCGGCGGCCCCGAGGCCGCCGCCCGGGACGCCCGCTACACCGCGCTGGACGCCGCCGCCGAGCGCCACGGAGCCGCCGCCGTGCTGCTCGGCCACACCCGTGACGACCAGGCCGAGACGGTTCTGCTGGGCCTCGCCCGCGGCTCCGGTATCCGCTCGCTGTCCGGTATGGCCTGGGTCTCCGGCACCGGCGGCCGCTACCGCCGCCCCTTCCTCCAGTTGGACCGGCACACCGTCCGCGAGGCGTGCCTGGCCCAGTCGCTGCCCGTCTGGGACGACCCGCACAACGTGGACCCCTCCTACACCCGCTCCCGGGTCCGCCACGAGGCGCTGCCCATCCTGGAGAAGGCGCTGGGCAAGGGCGTCGTCGAGGCGCTCGCCCGCACCGCCCAGCTCTCCCGTGACGACGCCGACGCCCTCGACGCCTGGGCCGCCCGCGCCGAGGCCGATGTGATGACCACCGCACCGGCGGCGGCCGGTGGCGCGCAGGCCGTGCACCTCGACACCGTCGGACTGCACGGTTTGCCCACCGCCGTCCGCCGCCGGGTGCTGCGCCGGGCCGCCATCGCGGCGGGCGCGCCCGCCGGTTCGCTCTTCGCCCGCCACATCGAAGAGGTGGACCGGCTGATCACCGGCTGGCGGGGGCAGCGGGCCATCAACCTCCCCGGCCGCGTCGAGGTCCGCCGGGAGGGTGGCAGACTGGTCATCCGGCAGGGCTGATCCGCCCGAGCCAGTTGAGCCGGTAGTCGAACGAGAGTGGCGCGGGTGGACGACAAGGACATGGGCACCGACCTCAAGTCGGTCCTCATCACCGAGGCAGAGATCGACGCGAAGCTGGCCGAGCTGGCCGCCGCCATCGATGAGGAGTACGCGGACAAGGATCTGCTGATCATTGGCGTACTCAAGGGCGCGGTGATGGTGATGGCGGATCTGGCGCGCGCCCTCTCCACGCCCGTCACCATGGACTGGATGGCCGTGTCGTCCTACGGCGCGGGCACCCAGTCCTCCGGGGTGGTGCGTATCCTGAAGGACTTGGACACCGACATCAAGGGCAAACACGTCCTGATCGTCGAGGACATCATCGACTCCGGACTGACGCTGTCGTGGCTGCTGTCGAACCTGGGCTCGCGCGAGCCGGCCTCGCTGAACGTCTGCACCCTGCTGCGTAAGCCGGAGGCGGCCAAGGTCGCCATCGAGGTGAAGTGGGTCGGCTTCGACATCCCCAATGAGTTCGTCGTCGGCTACGGGCTGGACTACGCCGAGAAGTACCGGAACCTTCGGTTCGTCGGCACCCTGGCCCCGCACGTCTACGGCGGCTGACGGGCGCCGCCGCCCCCTGGGAACCTGGCGGGGTTTTCCGCCGTTGGAGCTGGGGAAGGCGGTTTTGTTAACAGTCCACGGCGGCGTCGGGTGACAATGCTGGGGTACCGTCCGAAGGTCAGTCTTTTTCGAGACTGAGGATTACACAGCTCATACACCGCAAATACACCGCAATACACCGCACGCACAGGCGCCTCTCCAGGGCTGCCGTGCCTCACTGTGGCAGGAGGGACGGGGCGGCTTCGCCCCGTATGGATGGACGTGAAGCGCTACTTCCGTGGGCCGGTCATGTGGATCGTGCTGGCCGTCCTCGCCGTGGTCGTGTTGATGCAGGTCGTCGGCTCGTCCGGCGGCTACAAGTCGGTGGACACCAGTCAGGTCGTCAAGGCGATCAACCAGAACCAGGTCCAGTCCGCCGAACTGACGACCGGCGACGAGCACAAGGTAAAGATCAAGCTCAAGGACAACGTCGCCAAGATCTCGGGCAGTGACAAGCTCCAGGCCACCTACATCGGTGACCAGGGCGTCGACCTTGCCAAGACTCTGCAGGCCAATGCCCAGAAGCAGGGCGGGATCCCCGACGGGTACAACGTCTCGACGTCGAAGCAGAACCCCTTCGTCGGGATCCTGCTCTCGCTGCTCCCGTTCGTGCTGATCGTCGTGGTCTTCCTGTTCCTGATGAATCAGATGCAGGGCGGCGGCTCCCGGGTGATGAACTTCGGCAAGTCGAAGGCCAAGCTCATCACCAAGGACACGCCGAAGACGACCTTCACCGATGTGGCGGGGGCCGACGAGGCGGTCGAGGAGCTCCAGGAGATCAAGGAGTTCCTGCAGGAGCCGGCGAAGTTCCAGGCCGTGGGCGCCAAGATCCCCAAGGGCGTGCTGCTCTACGGCCCGCCCGGTACGGGTAAGACGCTGCTCGCGCGTGCCGTCGCGGGCGAGGCGGGTGTCCCCTTCTACTCGATCTCCGGCTCCGACTTCGTCGAGATGTTCGTGGGTGTGGGTGCCTCCCGCGTCCGCGACCTGTTCGAGCAGGCCAAGGCCAACGCCCCGGCCATCGTCTTCGTCGACGAGATCGACGCCGTCGGCCGGCACCGCGGTGCGGGCATGGGCGGCGGCCATGACGAGCGCGAGCAGACGCTGAACCAGCTGCTCGTCGAGATGGACGGCTTCGATGTGAAGGGCGGGGTCATCCTGATCGCCGCCACCAACCGGCCCGACATCCTCGACCCGGCGCTGCTGCGCCCGGGCCGCTTCGACCGGCAGATCGCCGTCGACCGCCCGGACATGCAGGGCCGGCTGGAGATCCTCAAGGTCCACCAGAAGGGCAAGCCGGTCGCTCCGGACGTCGACCTGTCGGCCGTCGCCCGCCGCACCCCCGGCTTCACCGGTGCCGATCTGTCGAACGTGCTGAACGAGGCCGCCCTGCTGACGGCCCGCAGCGACGGGAAGCTGATCGACAACCACTTCCTGGACGAGGCGATCGACCGAGTCGTGGCCGGTCCGCAGAAGCGGACCCGGATCATGAGCGACAAGGAGAAGAAGATCACCGCGTACCACGAGGGCGGTCACGCCCTGGTCGCGGCGGCGTCTCCGAACAGCGATCCGGTGCACAAGGTCACAATCCTCTCCAGAGGCCGGGCCCTGGGCTACACCATGGTCCTGCCGGACGAGGACAAGTACTCGACCACGCGCAACGAGATGCTGGACCAGCTCGCCTACATGATGGGCGGCCGGGCGGCGGAGGAGCTCGTCTTCCACGACCCGACCACGGGCGCGTCCAACGACATCGAGAAGGCCACCACCACGGCCCGCGCGATGGTCACGCAGTACGGCATGACCGAGCGGCTCGGCGCGATCAAGTTCGGCTCCGACAACTCCGAGCCGTTCCTCGGCCGTGAGATGGCTCACCAGCGCGACTACTCGGAAGAGGTCGCCGCGCTGGTGGACGAGGAGGTCAAGAAGCTCATCGAGGCCGCGCACAACGAGGCGTGGGAGATCCTCGTCGAGAACCGGGACGTCCTGGACAACCTGGTGCTGGCGCTGCTGGAGAAGGAGACGCTGAACAAGGAGCAGATCGCCGAGATCTTCGCCCCGATCGTCAAGCGCCCGGCCCGCCCGGCGTGGACCGGCTCCTCGCGGCGTACGCCCTCCACCCGTCCGCCGGTGCTCTCCCCCCGGGAGCTGGCCCCGGCGAATGGCTCGCAGCCCACCTCCGCGGCTTCGCTGACCAAGAGCACCGCCCCGGAGGACGCTCCCGCCGAGCGCCCCGAGGGTTCGGACTCCGGTTCGGAGAGCTGATCCCCACCACCGGGGGCGGTGTCCGTCCCCGGTGGCCCCGGAATGAATGTCGGGGGGCGCCCGGGGGTAGCGGGGGGGGGGGGGGCTTTTGGCGGGGGGGTGGGTGGGGTGGGGTGAGGTGGCGGGCCAGAGGGGAGCCGGGGGGCGGTGGGCGCGTGTGAC
>NZ_JBHYVB010000190.1:6439-13824 GCF_042750115.1 Streptomyces sp. NPDC059455 | reverse complement strand
CGTCTCTCTCATCTACACCCCCCGCCGGGGGGGGGTCGACCCCCCCCCGCCCCCCCATATAACTGCCCCACACCCTCTCTTTACCCGGGTGCCCCCCGCGGCATTTTCGCGTTCGTGTGCGTGTATGTGAGGAACGAGGCAGTCCATGACCGACCCGGTGACGCTGGACGGCGAGAGCCCCATTGGCGTGTTCGACGAGAAGCGCGCCGAGAACGCGATCCGCGAGCTGCTGATCGCCGTCGGCGAGGACCCCGACCGGGAGGGGCTGCGCGAGACGCCGGGCCGGGTGGCCCGTGCGTACAAGGAGATCTTCGCCGGGCTGCGCCAGGAGCCCGAGGACGTCCTGACCACCACCTTCGACCTGGGCCACGATGAGATGGTGCTGGTCAAGGACATCGAGGTGATGTCCTCCTGCGAGCACCACCTGGTGCCCTTCGTGGGCGTGGCCCATGTGGGCTATATCCCGTCCCACGACGGCAAGATCACCGGGCTGTCCAAGCTGGCCCGGCTGGTCGATGTCTTCGCCCGCCGCCCCCAGGTCCAGGAGCGGCTCACCACCCAGATCGCCGAGTCCCTGATGCGGATACTGGAACCGCGCGGGGTGATCGTGGTGGTCGAGTGCGAGCACATGTGCATGACCATGCGCGGGGTGCGCAAGCCCGGCGCCAAGACCCTCACCTCGGCCGTCCGCGGCCAGCTGCGCGACCCGGCCACCCGGGCCGAGGCAATGAGCCTCATCATGGCCCGCTGAGCGGCTCCGCGCGGCTCAGCCGCGTATGACGACGCGGCCCGGCCGCGTACGGCGGTGTGCTTCAGGCTCTCAGGCGCGGGCCGCCGCGCTCGGACCGTTGCCGTCGTTGTCGTCGTCCTCCGGGAGCTTGAGCACCCGCTCCAGGAAGAACGCGGCCGCCACCACCCCCGCGCCCGCCAGAACCGAGCCCCCGGCGTAGAGCGCCTGATCGCGGCGGGCGGGCACATCGAGCTGCTCCATGGCCAGGAAGACGCCCACTCCGCCGTACATCCCCGCGATCAGCGCCGCCACCAGCGCGCTGGCCTGTCCGAAGACCACCGCACGGGCGGCCACCATCGGGTCCACGCCCTTGGCGTCGGGCTGCCGCTCCCGCTGGGCGCGCAGCCGGGCCCGCAGCGACAGCGCGGTGGCGGCCAGCACCACCGCGATCAGGGCCAGCACGATCGGCGCGGCCACCGGGACGCTCGGCAGCGACCCGAAGGTGTCCCACAGCCGGGCGCCCGCCCACGACACCACACCGGCCACGGCGAACAGCCCGACCAGCACCCCGATCCGAAGTTGCTTCACCGAGCGGTCGCCCCTCAATCCAGTACGTACCAACGTCTCCCGGAACCTATCCGGATCAACGTCTACTCGGGCAGTCGCAGTTCCAGATCGGTGCGGACCCGGACCCCGTCCAGGCCCATCGCCGCCAGCAGCCCCGCGACCGGGCCGCGCCCGGGTACCTCGGCCTGCGGATCCACGTCGTTCCACGGCACCAGGACGAACGCGCGCTCATGGGCGCGCGGATGCGGCAGGGTCAGCTGCGGGTCGTCGGAGACCACGTCCTGGTACGCCACGATGTCCACGTCGATGGTGCGCGGGCCCCAGCGCTCGTCCCGCACCCGCTCGAACGCCTCCTCGATGGCGTGGCCGCGCTCCAGCAGCGAGGACGGCGGCAGCGTCGTCTTGATCAGCACCACCGCGTTGAAGTACGTGGCCTGGGTACCGGGTTCCACGCCCCACGGATCCGTCTCGTACACCGGCGACACGGCCTTGACCCGCAGGCCCGGGGTGTCCTCCAGCGCGTCGATCGCGCCCTGGAGGATCTCCAGACGGTTGCCCAGGTTGCTGCCGAGCGAGATCACCGCCCGTTTGGGGTTGCTCAACGTCACATCGGCGGCGTCCACCTGCTCCACCACGGAGGCGGGAACGGGCTGCACGGTCGGGTCGCTGCTGCTCATACTCGGCTCCGGGTGATGGTGATGGTCACGTCGTCAAAGGGCACGGTGATCGGGGCCTGCGGCTTGTGCACCACGACCTCGACCTCCCGCACCACGTCGTGCTTGAGGCACCGGTCCGCGATCCGTTCGGCCAGCGTCTCGATCAGATCGACCGGCTCACCCCGCACCACGTCCACGACCTCCTCCGCCACCACGCCGTAGTGGACGGTCTTGCCGAGGTCGTCGTCGGCCGCGGCGGGCCGAGTGTCCAGGCCGAGCACGAGGTCCACGACGAAGTCCTGGCCCTCCTCGCGCTCATGGGGCAGCACACCGTGGTGCCCGCGAGCCCTCAGGCCGCGCAGCGCGACACGATCCACCTGAACCACTCCTGCTGGTCGTCGGTACGCGGGCACGTCCCATCCGGAACGCACCACCCGTCCCCTGCCGTATGCGGGGGTACCTGCCTCGAATCTACCTGCGAGCTCCGGCGGCACTCGCCCATGGGGTGGGCGGCGCCGGCTGCCGACGCTCCGCGCCACAGCCTCCTACCCCCACCTCGCGATGATCGAACAGGGTGGGCTCAGCCCGGCAGCAGTCCGTCGTCGGCGGGGCCTTCGGGGCCGCCCGGCTCCTCGTCGTCGCTCTCCGCGAGCACCGGGGAGCCGTGGTGCGCCCAGACCTTCCAGCCGTCCTCCGTTCGGCGGAACACGTTCGTGGCCACGACCAGCTGGCCCACCAGCGGGCCGAGCTGGCCCTCCTCCTCCGCGGGGGCGCCGCTGAGGATGTTCTCGGTGCAGGTCACCATGGCGGTGTCGGCCATCACCGACACCTCGACATCCGTCAGGAAGAACTGGATGTAGTCCGTGTTGGCCATGATCAGGGCGTATGAGCGGAGCACCTCGCCCCGGCCGCGCAGCACCGGCCAGCCCGGGTGGACACAGGACACCTCGGTGTCGGGGGAGTCCAGCCAGAGCCGCTGCAGCGTGGCGTGGTCGCCCTGCTCCATGGCGTCGTACAGCGCGGTGTTCACCAGCGCCACACGCTCGTTGTCCGTAAGGGAAGTCACAGCGCTCCCGCCGTGGTCTCGGCCGCTTCGATGGCCCGCGCCACGCGCACCGCGTCCGCGCTGGCCCGTACCTCGTGCACCCGGACGGCCCAGGCGCCCTCGCGCGCCGCGAGCGCGGAGACCGCCGCCGTGGCGGCGTCCCGCTCCCGGGCGGGCGGCGGGCTGCCCCCGTCACCGGCCAGGACCCGCCCCAGGAACCGCTTGCGGGAGGCCGCCACCAGCAGCGGCCGGCCCAGCTCCCGCAGCGCGGACAGATGGGCCACCAGCGCCAGGTCGTGGTCGGCGTCCTTGGCGAAGCCCAGGCCCGGGTCGACCACGATCCGCTCCGGGTCGATCCCGCCCGCGACCGCCCGCTCCAGACCGGCGCGCAGCTCGGCGACGACCTCGCCGACCACGTCCGCGTACACCGCCCGGTTGTTCATGTCGATCGACTGGCCGCGCCAGTGCATCACCACGAACGGCACCCCCGCCGCGGCCACCATGGGCACCATCGCGGGGTCGGCGCCGCCGCCGCTGACGTCGTTGACCAGCCGGGCCCCGGCCGCCACGGCCCGCTCGGCCACCGCGGCCCGCATGGTGTCCACGCTGATCACGGCCCCGGCCGCGGCCAGCTCCCGGACCACGGGGATCACCCGGCGCAGCTCCTCGGCCTCGTCGACGCGCGGCGCGCCGGGCCGGGTCGACTCACCGCCGACGTCCACCAGGTCGGCCCCGGCGGTGACCAGGTCGAGACCGTGTTTGACGGCCAGATCGGTGTCGAACCACTTCCCGCCGTCGGAGAAGGAGTCGGGTGTGACGTTCACCACGCCCATCACCGCGCACCGGCTCCACTCCGGCAGTCCGGCCACCCGTCCCCGCCCATGCAACGTGCTCATGTGCCCAGCCTAGGCGTAGGGGGGTGCGTTCTGGATCAGGCCGCCTGCTGGAGCTCCCGGCCCTCGGCCCGGTGCCGATGGGCGCAGGGCCGGGGCTCGGGGCGGCGGCCGCGGCGCAGCAGCCGGGGCAGGGCGAGCGAGACGAACCCCTCGGCCTGCATCGCGGCCAGGCCGATCCGGGGCAGGTCGCGGGTGTTGCGGAAGACCACGAAGCGCGGTTCCCAGCGCGGCTGGAACTTCGCGTTGAACTTGTACAGCGACTCGATCTGGAACCAGCGGGAGAGGAACACCAGCAGCGCCCGCCAGCCGCGCAGCACCGGGCCCGCGCCCAGCTTCTCGCCGCGCGCCAGCGCCGAGCGGAACATCGCGAAGTTCAGCGACACCCGCTCCACGCCCAGCTCGGGGGCGGCCCGCAGCGCGGCCACGATCAGCAGCTCGTTCATGCCCGGGTCGGCGCTCCGGTCGCGCCGCATCAGCTCCAGCGACATCCCGTCCCGGCCCCACGGCACGAAGTGCAGCACGGCCTTGAGGTCCCCGTACGGGCCCTCCTCGGCGCCCTCGTCGGCGGCCTTGTGGGCGGTGGCGATGACCGCGTCCCCGTCCGCCGGGTCGCCGATCCGGCCCAGCGCCATCGAGAAGCCGCGCTCGGTGTCGGTGCCCCGCCAGTCGGCGGCGGCGCGCCGGATGGTCTCCAGCTCCTCGGGGCTCAGCTCGGCGGCGCGCCGCACCCGGGTCTGGTAGCCGGCCCGCTCGATCCGCTTGACCATCTGGCGCACATTGCGCATCGCGCGCCCGGAGAGGGTGAAGTCCGCCACATCGACGATGGCCTCGTCGCCGAGCTCCAGCGCGTCCAGGCCGGTCTCGCGGGTCCACACCTCGCCGCCGGTCTCGGAGCAGCCCATCACCGCCGGGGTCCAGGAGTGGGCCCGTGCCTCCTCCATGAAGCGGGCGATCGCACCGGGCCACGCCTCCACGTCGCCGACCGGGTCGCCGCTGGCGAGCATCACCCCGGAGACCACGCGGTAGCAGACCGCGGCCTTGCCGGTGGGGGAGAAGACCACGGCCTTGTCGCGGCGGAGCGCGAAGTGGCCGAGCGAGTCGCGGCGCCCGTGGGCGGCGAGCAGGCCCCGCAGCCGCTCCTCGTCCTCGCCGGTGAGACGGGCGGCGGGGTGCTCGGGGCGGAAGGCGAGATAGGCGGTGGTGGCGACGGTCAGCAGGCCCAGCGCGCCGAGGGAGTAGCCGACGGTGTAGTCCGCGCCGTGGCGGTAGTCGACCGGCCCCTCGAAGCCGAACAGGCCCCACAGGACGTGCTCAAGCTGCTCGCCCAGCGACGGGCTTCCCTCGATGGCGTCCGGATGGGACCGGACGATGAGCAGCCCCACGGTGACGCTGACCGCGCCCATGACCACGAGGTTGGCCAGCGCCATCCAGCGGCTGCGGGGGTCCGGCAGGGCCGCGAACTCGGCGCGGTAGCGGATCAGCACCCCCATCAGCACGAGGGAGAGGACCATGCCGATGACCGAGTGCCGGTAGAGCAGCTGTGCGGCGGCGCCGACCGGCAGCAGCCCCACGGCCGCGACCCAGGCCCGCCGCTTACGCCGCTTGAGGCCGTGGGCCAGCATCAGCAGCAGCAGACCGACCACGATCGAGGCGGCGGCCGCCAGGGAGCTCACGGCCCCCGGCAGCAGCTCGGCCAGCGCGTGCACCCTGCTGTGCCGCAGCCGGGGGAAGACGATGTCCATCAGCCCGATCAGCGTGCACGCGGTGCCGACGCCGGTGGGCACCGCCTCCGGCCTGGGGCCGCGTGGCAGGCGCCGTATCCGGGTGGGAACCTTCCCGGATGTTTCGGCATCTTGACTGTCAGACATCTGTATTCCCGTCGCTTCGGTCAAGAGGATCTTCGGTTCTGTTGCGCGGCATCCGCACGATTTGCGCCCAGTAAGACGGCGTTTGAAGGAGTGGGGTTCACTCCCCAGCCACGGCTGGGGGGTTCCCCGGCGGCTCGGGGGGGCCGGCCGCCCGGCAGAAAGATAGTGATGGGTCTCACGAGCAACAACATCGTGATCGCGGCAGCCGTCGCGGCGTTGCTGCTGTTCGCGGCCACGATATGGCTGTGGCCCCGGCTGGCCGGGCGCGGCGTGGCTCCCGTGCTCGGCCGGGTCGGCATGTTACTGGGCACGCAGCTGACCGTGTTCATGGCGTTCGGACTGTTCGCCAATCAGTCCTTCGGATTCTACGGATCCTGGTCCGACCTCCTCGGTACGCAGGACGAGCCGGGTGTCGTGGTGGATCATGACACCCCGGGCACCCGGGTGCGGGTCACCGAGACCCGCCACCTGGCCATGGACGGCGGCTCCTCGCCCAGGATCGCCGGGCGCATCGAGAAGGTGAAGGTCCAGGGGCCGGTCTCCGGGATCGCGAGCCCGGCGTACATCTATCTGCCGCCGGAGTACTTCCGGCCCGAGTACGCCCGGCGGACCTTCCCCGCCGCGCTGGTGCTGACCGGGTACCCGGGCACCACCGAGGCGCTCATCAATGGCCTGAAGTATCCACAGCACTCGCACCGGCTGGTCAAAGCGGGGAGGATGCAGCCCCTCGTCCTGGTGATGATGCGGCCGACGGTCGCGCCGCCGCGCGACACCGAGTGCGTGGACGTGCCCGGCGGGCCGCGGGCCGAGACGTTCTTCACCAAGGATCTGCCGAAGGCGGTGGCCGACCACTACCGCGTGGGCAAGCGGGCCCGTAACTGGGGCGTCATCGGAAATTCCACCGGCGGCTACTGCGCGCTGAAGATGGCGATGCGCCACCCCGACGCGTTCTCGGCGGCGGCCGGGCTCTCCCCCTCGTACAAGGCCCCGATCGACGCGACCACGGGCGATCTCTTCGGCGGCAGCGAGCGGCTGGAGCGGGAGAACGACCTGATGTGGCGGCTGGACCACAAGCCGGCGCCGCCGGTCTCGCTGCTGGTGTCCAGCAGCGAGCACGGTGAGGAGAACTACAAGGACACCGTGCGCTTCGTGAACAAGGTGAAGCGGCTCAACCGGCGCGGGGAGCCGACCCGGATCTCGTCGATCATCCTGAGCACCGGCGGCCACAACTTCAACACCTGGAAGCGGGAGGTCCCCGCCGCGCTGGAGTGGCTCGGCGGCCGCCTAAGCGCTCCGCTGGAAGTGTCCTGACCTGTCGTCCACCGTCTGCGGCGCCGTCGTGGCTGGTCGCGCAGTTCCCCGCGCCCCTGCGGACCTACACGTCGGCGACGGTCTGGAGCTGGACGTCGCCGCGGGCGATGCCGCCCGCGTCGGCGTCGATCGAGCGGCGGAGGGCCTCGTGGAGCCGGGCCGGAGTGAGGACGCCGAGGAAGCGGTCGTCGTCCAGCACCGCGATCCAGCCCGCGTCGTGCTGCAGCATCGTGCTGAACGCCTGCTTGAGCGGCGCCCCCACCGGCAGCCACGCCTCCATCCGGCGCGCGTGGTCCCGTACGGTCCCCCGCG
>NZ_JBHYVB010000190.1:1937-6429 GCF_042750115.1 Streptomyces sp. NPDC059455 | reverse complement strand
CGCGGGCGCGCCCCCCCGCCCCCCCTCGGCCGCCTCCGCCGGGATCCAGCCGTGCAGCCGCTCCGCGTCGTCCAGGACGACGGCCCAGCGCGCCCCGTCGGCGGTCAGCTTGGCGGCCGCCTTGGTGAGCGGGTCGTGCAGGTGGACCACGGGCGGCTGGGTCAGGTCGCCGGGCTCGATGGGGGTGACCGACAGCCGCTTCAGCCCCCGGTCCGCGCCGACGAAGTCGGCCACATACGGGGTGGCGGGCGCGCCCAGCACCGTGGCCGGGGTGTCGAACTGCTCGATCCGCCCCGAGCCGTAGACCGCGATGCGGTCCCCGAGCCGGACCGCCTCCTCGATGTCATGGGTGACGAAGAGCACGGTCTTACGCACCTGTGACTGAAGTCGCAGGAATTCGGTCTGCAGATGTTCGCGGACGACCGGGTCGACCGCGCCGAACGGCTCGTCCATCAGCAGCACCGGCGGATCCGCGGCCAGCGCGCGGGCCACGCCGACGCGCTGCCGCTGACCGCCGGAGAGCTGGTCGGGGTAGCGGTCGCCGTAGACGGACGGGTCGAGGCCGACCAGGTCCAGCAGCTCGGCGGCGCGCTCCCGCCCCTTCTTCCGCTGCCAGCCCAGCAGATGCGGCACGGTCGAGGTGTTCTCCAGCACGGTCTTGTGCGGGAAGAGCCCGACCTGCTGGATGACATAGCCGATACGGAGGCGCAGGGCGACCGGATCCGCCTCGGCGATGTCCTCGTCGTCCACCAGGATCCGCCCCGATGTCGGCTCGATGAGCCGGTTCACCATCTTCATCGTCGTCGTCTTGCCGCAGCCCGAGGGGCCGACGAGGGTGACCAGCTCGCCCTCCTCCACCTCGAAGGAGAGGTCGTCCACGGCCGTCGTGCCATCGGCGTAGCGCTTGGTGACATGCTCGAAACGGATCATGGCTCCCCATTGTTGCCGCATTCGTGGCAGACATTGTTGCTGTTGTGTGGCGATCGGACGAGATTGTCATCTCCCGGGGTTAGGGTCACCTGGAATTGGGATGAGCAACCGGCCCGCGACCCGACGGGGGAGGTGAGCGTATGGCCGACGGAAACTGTCTGATCAGTAACGAGTGGATATGCGGTGAGTATGTACGCACACGTGGTCAAGAGCTGACGGACGCGACGCTCGAGCACATAGGGATCACGCTCGCCTCGGTGGCGATCGGCCTTCTGGTCGCCTTTCCGCTGGCGCTGCTGGCCCGCCGCTGGCGGCCGGTCGCGGGGCCGGTGCTGGGGCTGACCACGATCCTCTACACGGTGCCGTCGCTGGCGATGTTCTCGCTGCTGCTGCCCGTGTTCGGGGTATCGGCCGCGGTGGTGGTCACCGGTCTGGTGCTCTATTCGCTCACGATCCTGGTGCGCAACATCATGGCCGGTCTCGCCTCGGTGCCCGAGGAGGCGCGGGAGGCGGCCAAGGGCATGGGGTACGGCCCGCTGCGGCTGCTCTTCGGCGTGGAGCTGCCCCTGGCGCTGCCCGCGCTGATGGCCGGGCTGCGGATCACCACCGTCTCCACGGTCTCGCTCACCACGGTGGGCGCGATCATCGGATACGGCGGCCTCGGCAACCTCATCTACGAGGGCATGCGCAGCTTCTTCAAGGCCGAGGTGCTCACCGCCTCGGTGCTGTGCGTGGCGCTGGCGGTGGTGGCGGATCTGCTGCTGCTCGGCCTCCAGCGGCTGCTGACGCCGTGGGCACGCAAGAGTCGGAAGGGCACCACCTGATGGACGTCGTCGCCAAGGCGTGGACCTGGCTGGCCACCGGGTCGCACTGGGCGGGCCCCGACGGGGTGTGGCACCGGCTGGGCCAGCATCTGTTCCTGACCTTCGTCTGCCTGGTGATCTCCTGCGCGGTGGCGCTGCCGATCGCCGTGGCCCTCGGCCACATCGGCAAGGGCGGCGCGCTCGCGGTGAACATCTCCAACGCGGGGCGCGCCGTGCCCACCTTCGCCGTACTGGTGTTGTTGCTGCTCAGCCCGCTGGGGAAGCACGGCCAGTGGCCCACGATCATCGCGCTGGTGCTGTTCGCCATCCCGCCGCTGCTCACCAACGCCTATGTCGGGGTGAGCGAGGCGGACCGGGAGGTCGTGGAGGCGGCCCGCGGCATGGGGATGACCGGCGGCCAGCTGATCCGCCGGGTCGAGCTGCCGCTGGCGTTCCCGCTCATCATGACGGGCGTACGGACGGCCGCGGTGCAGGTCGTGGCCACCGCGACGCTGGCCGCGCTGCCCGGCGGCGGCGGTCTCGGGCGGATCATCACGGCGGGCTTCCGGCTCACCGACACCCCGCAGGTGGTGGCCGGTGCGGTGCTGGTCGCGTCCCTCGCGCTGGTGGTCGAGGGCCTCTTCGTGGTGCTGGGCCTGGTGCTCGACCCGATGCGGCGCAGGACGGGGCGGCGGTCGACCGCGGCCCGGCGTCCGCCCGCCGACCAGGCGCCGGCCTCACCGGCGCTCACGACGTAGAACCCGCGCGCCGAGCCCTCCCGCAACCGGGCGCGAAGGCGTGCGGACACCCAGGGCGGACAGCGCGGAGCGCGGATGACGCATAGGCGGATGACGCATAGATCGCGGACGACGCGGAAAGCGCGGATGACGCGGAACGCGCCGACAACGCGGCCACACAACCGCGGCCACAACTACGGATGGGGAACCATGCATAAGATCAATCGGGCGGCGGCTGCCGTGGCGGGGGTCGCGGCGCTGGCGGCCGGGCTGACCGCCTGCGGCGGGGACAGCCTGGAGAAGTCGAGCGGCGACGACAGCTCCGGTAAACCGGGCAAGGGCTCGCTGGTGATCGGCTCCGCCTCCTTCTCCGAGTCGAAGATCCTCGCGGAGCTGTACGCGGGGGTTCTGAAGGACGCCGGCTATTCCACCTCGATCAAGACGGTGGACGCCCGTGAGCTGTATGAACCGGCCCTGGAGAAGGGCCAGATGGATGTCGTGCCGGAGTACGCGGCGACGCTGGCCGAATTCCTCAACCAGAAGAAGAACGGGTCGAATGCCGCTCCGGTGGCCTCCTCGGACGTGACCAAGACGGTCGCGGCGCTGAAGAAGCTCGCCGAACCGCGCGGGCTGAAGGTGCTGGAGCCCGGCAAGGCCGTGGACCAGAACGCCTTCGCGGTCAGCGGTGACTTCGCGAAGAAACACGGTCTCAAGACGCTCTCCGACCTCGGGAAGTCCAAGCAGAAGGTCACCCTGGCGGCGGGCGACGAATGCCCCAAGCGGCCCTTCTGCCAGCCGGGTCTGGAGAAGAAGTACGGCATCGACATCGTCGGGATCGACCCGCTGGACATCGGCAGCGTCCAGGCCAAGCAGGCCGTCAAGGACGGCAAGGACCAGATGGTTCTGACCACGACCACGGACAGCACGCTGGATCAGTTCGGGCTCGTGCTGCTCGGTGACGACAAAAATCTGCAGAATGCCGACAACGTACTTCCCGTGGTGAATGCGAAGTCCGCCGGCTCGCAGAAGATCGCGGACTCGCTGAACAAGCTCACACAGGTGCTGACGACCGCCGATCTGAGGGAACTCAACAAGAAAGTTGACGCCGAGCGACTCAAGCCGGCGGATGTCGCTGGCGACTACCTGCGGGACAAGGAGCTGGTGAAGTAGGATCAAATCCCCGCTCGGGAGGGCTTGGCAAGGGCTCGGCAAGGGATCTCGGCCGCGCAACCGCCGCATTTGCCAACGGATTGACAACAGATCTGGCCCGGCGGGCACCCAACCGACCCCTTAGCACGGTAAGTTTCGGGCCATGCCACGTGGACGCCACCGCCAATCCCCACCCCTGCACAGGCTCCTCCCCGCCGCTTCGGTCGCAGTCGCGTCAATAACCTGCGCCGCCGGTACCTGGCTGGTCGGCGATACGGTCGTGATCCGTGGGCTGGCCGCGACCGCGGCCGGCGCCGCGGTCGTCGGCGCCGTCCTGATGCGCCGTTGGGACCGCTCGGCCGGTCGCCGGGTCGCGGAGGCCGTGAGCGAGACCGCGCGCCAGGAGATGAAGTACGAGGAGCGGATCGCGGAGCTCGAGGCGGACGCCGAGAAGGCGAGCGAGCTCCGCGGCGCGCTCAACACCCGGCTGCGCGCCAAGCGCGCCGAACTCGCCCGGCTGCGCAACGAGCACGCCGAGCTACTGCGCCGCTATGCCACGGCCGAGACCGAGCGGGCCAGCGCCCTGGAGGGCCGCCGTCGGCTCGCGCTGGAGGCCGCGTCCCCGGCGAAGGCGCTGGAGGCAGCCGGGTCCGCCGGGTCCGCCGGGTCGGTCGACTCCGCCGGGTCTGTCGACTCCGACGACGAGCGGGACGAGATCCCCTCCGGGCTGCCGTCGGCCGCCGCGTACCCCAAGGCCGACGAGGCCCGGGGCCGGCGCAGCGAGGGCGCCCCACCGCACCAGCAGCCGCGCGGGCACGCCGCAGCCCCCCCCGGCCGGGCCGGGGCGCCCGCCCACGCCCCCCCGCGCGCCCC
>NZ_JBHYVB010000190.1:0-1927 GCF_042750115.1 Streptomyces sp. NPDC059455 | reverse complement strand
GGCGCTACGGCGCCGATTTGCCCCGGCCGCTCGCGGGGGGCCCTGGGCACGGGCGGGCCGCGGGCGGCGGCCGTTTCCGCCCCGGCCGACGAGGCCCTGAGCCGGCTCAGGGAGAGCGCCCGACGGCAGAAGGAGCGGCGGGAGCAGGCCGAAGCCGCGGCCGTCCGGGCCGAGGCTCCGGACCAGGCCCCGGAGCAGAACGCGGAGCAGGACGCGGAGCGCGACGACCGTAAGGGCCCGCGCGAGAGCCGGGGCAAGGAAGGTGCCGCCACGCTGGGGAAGCCCCCGGCGGCCGGCGGGCAGGACGGCGACGGCCCGCAGGAGCCGCGCACCCACGCCCGTACGGCCGCCTCGGCGGTGGTGCCGTATGCCGCGGCGCGCCGGGCCGCCTCCCGTTCGGAGAGCGGCTTCGACTACTTCGGCACCCAGAAGAAGCAATCGAAGAAGCAGAAGCGGGAGCCCGAACCGGCCGCCGAGGAGGACCTCGCGGATGTGATCGGCGACGAGACCCTGGCGGAGACCAAGAAGGGCGCGGTGGGCGAGGTCATCGACCTGACCGAGCACGACGAGACGGAGCAGATCGACCTCGGGGAGCTGCGCAGCGCGATCTCGTGAGGGATCGCCCGCGCGGCTCGCCCGCGTGTTGATCGGCTACTTGTCGATGTCGCCTTGTCGGTTACTTGTCGATGTCGCCGACGACGAAGAAGAGCGACCCCAGGATCGCCACCATGTCGGCGACGAGAGTGCCCGGCAGCAACTCGGTGAGCGCCTGGATGTTGTTGTACGACGCCGAGCGGAGCTTCAGCCGGTACGGCGTCTTCTCGCCCTTGGAGACGAGGTAGTAGCCGTTGAGGCCGAGCGGGTTCTCGGTCCAGGCGTAGGTGTGGCCCTCGGGCGCCTTGAGCACCTTCGGCAGCCGCTGGTTGATCGGCCCCGGCGGAAGCTCGTCCAGCCGGTCCAGACAGGCCTCGGCCAGCGCCAGCGAGGCGTGTGTCTGCTCCAGCAGGCATTCGAACCGGGCGAGGCAGTCGCCCTCCTCGCGGATGGCGACCTTGAGGACGTCCTGGAGCTCGGCGTACGCCAGATACGGCTCGTCGCGCCGCAGGTCGAAGTCGACGCCCGAGGCCCGGGCGATGGGGCCGCTGACCCCGTACGCGTGCACCGTCTCGCGGGCCAGGACGCCGACACCGCGGGTGCGGCCCCGGAAGATCTCGTTGCCGAGCACCAGGTCGTCGTACACGCCCATCCGCGAGCGCACCTCGGCCACGGCCTGCCGGGCCCGGCCCAGCCAGCCCGCCGGGAGGTCGTCCTTGAGGCCGCCGACCCGGTTGAACATGTAGTGCATCCGGCCGCCGGAGATCTCCTCCATGACGTGCTGGAGGTCCTCGCGCTCCCGGAACGCGTGGAAGATCGGCGTGATGCCGCCCAGCTCCAGCGGGTACGAGCCGAGGAACATCAGGTGGTTCAGGACCCGGTTGAGCTCGGCGAGGAGCGTACGGGTCCACACCGCGCGTTCGGGGACCTCCATGCCCAGCATCCGCTCGACGGCGAGCACGACGCCGAGTTCGTTGGAGAAGGCGGAGAGCCAGTCGTGACGGTTGGCGAGCATGATGATCTGGCGGTAGTCGCGCGCCTCGAAGAGCTTCTCCGCGCCCCGGTGCATATAGCCGATCACCGGCTCGGCGCTCTGGATCCGCTCCCCGTCGAGGACCAGCCGCAGCCGTAGCACTCCATGGGTGGAGGGGTGCTGTGGGCCGATGTTGAGCACCATGTCCGTGCTCTCGGCGCCGCCGCCGATGCCGACTGTCGTCTCCGTCATGCGTACCAGTCTGTCAGCTCCCCGGGAGGCCCCTGCCGGGCGCGGCTGGTCGGCGGGCCACGCGGCGGAGCCGCATAGCGATGCTTTCCCCTCCCCGCCCCTTCCCGC
>NZ_JBHYVB010000189.1:13090-22278 GCF_042750115.1 Streptomyces sp. NPDC059455 | reverse complement strand
CCCCCGGCCGCCACCCGCTACCGCACCGCCCCCGATCTCCTCGCGGCCGCGGACGAGTAAACCGACACACCGACAAGTTGATTCTTTACGGCTTCACAAGGCGAAAAATGTGACAAACGCGCTGCCGAAGTCCGCCCAGCCGGGCGCCACCAAGGCGATGCAGGAGATCTACAACGCCGAGGACCGCGCCCACGCCGAGAAGGCGATCGCCGCGTTCGCCAAGACGTACGGGGCGAAGTTCCCCAAGGCCGTCGCGAAGATCACCGATGACGCCGAGGAGCTGCTGGCGTTCTACGACTTCCCGGCCGAGCACTGGATCCACCTGCGTACGACAAATCCCATCGAATCTACCTTCTCGACCGTGAAGCTCCGGACCAAGGTCACCCGCGGCGCGGGTAGCCCCGCCGCCGCCCTGGCGATGGTGTTCAAGCTGGTCGAGTCCGCTCAGGAACGCTGGCGGGCCATCACCGGAGCCCACCTCGTCGCCCTCGTCCGCGCCGGCGCCCGCTTCGAACGCGGCCACCTCGTGGAGCGGCCCGAGGTGGCAGTCGCATGACACGGCCCCACCACGACGCTGCCGACCGATGGCTCCCAGGTGGCGGGCCTGGGTCACCAGGGGATCGGTCCGGTGTCGCGACGGTAGGAGCCCGTCTCGGCGCGATCACCGAGGGTGGCCAATTCGCAGATGACCCGGGCACCTTCGGCTGCGGTCCGCTCGACTCCGGGGATCCCCTTGGTGAAGTCGGTGCGGCAGGGGCCCGGATCGGCGGCGTTGACGAGGATCCCATCGGGACGCAGTGCCTTCGCGTACTGCAGCGTCACTTGGTTGAGGGCGGTTTTGGAAGCCGGGTAGCCCAAGAGCCCGGGCATGTTGGCGAAGTAGTGACCGGGATCGCTCATGCGGGCCAGCGATCCGACGCTGGAGGACACGTTCACGATGCGACCGGATGGCGAGCGCCGAAGCAGCGGGATCATTGCCTCGGTCACCGCGATCACGCCGAACACATTGGTGGTGAAGACCGCACGGACCGCGTCCAGGTCGACGTGGCCGGCAACCTGGAGACCCGGGTCGCCGGCGATGCCGGCGTTGTTCACCAGGACGTCCAGCCGCCCGTACTCGTGGTCCACCCATGCGGCTGCAGCGGCGATCGATGCGGCGTCGTCAACGTCGAGTCCTACGGCCACGACGTCACCGCCACGAGCACGCATCGAACGGACGGTCTCATCCACGCTCTCTGGGTTGCGGACCCCCAGGAGTACCCGCATCCCTCGATCGGCGAGGCCGTTGACGACCTCGAGCCCGATGCCGCGCCCTCCACCGGTGACCAGGGCAAGCGTCTTGTCGTCGTTCATGCCCGCAACCTCCTACTTGGATGTTTCTTCCAATTAGTAGCCTAGCCCGAAGTGGAGTAGAGTTCCAGTTATGCCCATGCCTCAGCGTGCCGACGGACGGCGGAGACGGGAGTCGCTGCTCGATGCGGCACTCGACTCGTTCGCTGAGCATGGCCTTCTTGGTGTGGGCATCGAGCAGATCCGCAGACGAGCGGGCGCAAGCCCTTCGAGCGTCTATCACCACTTCCGCGATATCGGCGATCTGACCGCCGCGCTCTTGCTCAGGACCTTCGAGCGAGTCACAGACCACATGTACCAACGTGTCACTGCCGCGAGCACGGCCGAGGACACGGTGCGGGGCCTGGTCGATGCCTATCTCGAATGGGCTCTCGAGCATCCCAACGAGGCGCGGTTCATGTACCAGGCGATGGCCCTGGAGTTCAGCGGGGAAAGGCATCGCGAACTACTCGAGGCCAAGGCCCTACTCCAGCGACCGATCTTCGCGCGCCTGCAGGCACTCTCCCAGGCCGGCCAGCTACCTCCGTGGCCGCCGGAGCACCTCCACTCGATGCTGCTGGGAGCAGCCCACGACGCCTGTCGACACTACCTGTCAGGCGCCGAGACGGACCCGGCCTGGATGCGCACGACACTTCCCGGTGTCGCCTGGCGATCACTACAATCGGGCGAGCGGCACGGCGGCACGGAAACCGTGGCAACTACGAATCGGGACGAGACGGTCACGCCGCCTGACACACCGATCCACAGGTCTTGACTATTCCTCGGATCAACAGCTTCTGAGGCCAGCGGTGCCGTTTGCCGTGGGAAGTGAAATGGCTGTGTCTCGGACGGTCACGTTCTCCGGGTCTTCCATGCAGTTGACGGCCGGGCGTGACCGTGGAGCCGCTCGCGGTGACGCGCCACGGCGTCGTTGTTGGCGCAGCGCACGGAGCAGTAGGCGCGTCGGCCGTTGCGGGAGGTGTCGACGAATGCCAAACCGCAGTCGTGGCGCGCGCAGCGCCCCAGCCGTTCGGCGCCGGCGGAGCACACGACGTAGGCGAGGGGCCCGCCCTGGTGCCGCGGCCCGCCGGTGTTCCTCCGGGTCGCCGTCGGCCGTGTGCCGGCGCCCCCGTGGCATCAGGTGCGGGCCGGGGCCTCAACGCCGTTGGCGAGGGATGCGGCGATGCGCTCCTTGACGACGGCGATGTTCTCGCAGTCGCCGCCCGGGCGCTCGGCGATGTGCACCCGGTAGAGCTCCGCGAGGCGTTCCTCGTCGACCTCTGCGCCGAGTTGGTCCAGCAGGTGCCGCAGGACGCTGCGGCCGGAATGGCGGCCGATCAGGATCGAGCGCTCGCGGCCGAACCGGGCGGGTTCGACGTATTCGTAAGTGGCCGGGTTGCGGAGGATGCCCTGCTGGTGGATGCCCGCCGCGGTTCCGAAGGCGTAGGTCCCGAAGATCGCCTTGTTGCGGGGCTCGACCAAGCCGATGATCTCCCGCAGCGCGGTGTACGCGGGGTACATGGCGGTGAGGTCGATGTCGGTGTAGAGGCCAAGGTGGTCGCGCTTGTAGGCGAGCAGTGCGGCGACCTCCTCCAGTGGGGTGTTGCCCGCCCGTTCTCCGATACCGCCGAGGGTCGCCTGCACCTCGTCGGCGCCCGCCTGCAGCCCGGCCACGGCGTTGGCCAGGGAGAGGCCGAAGTCCTCGTGGCAGTGCGTGGCGATCTGCAATGGCGCGGGGAGCCACGTGCGGAAGGCCGAGATGAGCGCGGCGTACTGGTCGGGGGTCTGGTGGCCGGAGGTGTCGGCCACCACGAAGCAGGTTGCACCGGCCGCGGCCGACTCCTCGGCGATGGTCCGCAGCAGTTCGTATTCGCCGCGGCTGGCGTCCTCGATACCGACGGAGATTCCTTCCACGCCGAGCGAACGGGCGTACGTGACGGTGTCCACGACTTCCGCAACGCATTCCTGGCGGGTGATGCCGCGCTTGTGTTCCAGGTGGAGGTCGCTGCCGGTGGCCAGAATCTGCACCTGGTGGTTGCGTGTGCCGCCCGCTTCCACTGCCGTGTCCACGTCCTGCCGGACCGCGCGGCAGAAGGTCGTGAAGCGGGCGCGGGTGAGCTTTTCGGAGATCAGCCGCGTCGCCCGGAATTCGCTGGGCGAGGACGCGGGGAAGCCCGCCTCGATACGGTCCGCGCCGAGCGCTTCGATGCGTAAGGCCATGTCGAGCTTCTGATCGGGGTTCATGGCGTTGGCCGGGGCCTGTTCGCCGTCCCGCAAGGTGGTGTCGAACACGGCGACGCGGCGCGCGCCGTCCGCGGGTGTCCTGGACGCAGTCGTGGTCGGGATGGTGGCTGAAGTCATGGGTGCCTCATCGTCTGCTTCGTAGGTTCCGGCCGTGTCAGCCGAGGGTCAGCGGGATGCCGGGCCGGTATCCGGCAGCCCCGAGAGGGCGTCGGCGGCGATGGCGTCGGCGTCCCGGACGAAGTCCGTCCAGAAGCCGGGCCGGCTGCTGCCGCCCTGCATGAACCAGCGGGTGTGTTCCGTGGGGATGCCGAGGACGTACAGCCCGGTGTCCGGTGAGCCGTCGCGGTCCACCGGGTGGTACGGGCTGTCGGTGACGGCCACTCCCCCGGTGGTGAAGGCGTCGGCGCCCTCGCCGTTACGGTGTCCGGTCCACAGGCCGCGGGCGACGAGGTGCCGGGTCAACGGAGCGGGGTCCCGGGCAAGGTCGGGGGAGGGTATGCGGGCGTCGATCACGGTGTCGACGGCCGTCGTGGAGCCGGCGACCGCCGGCGAGGAGACCACGAAGCGGCCGAGGCGGGCGTCGGCGGCGAAGCGGGTGTGCGGCCCGGCGATTCGCAGCAAGCCGCACCGGAGGAGGGCCGAGACCTGCCGGAGCCTGTGTTGCGGGGGCCCGGCCGCGAGGAAGGCGCTGCGCGCTCCGTACCATCCGATGAAGTCGTCCCGGTGGGAGGCTGGATGGAGGCTCGCGAAGTCGACGAAGGAGCGGATGAGCGCGCGTGAATCGCGCAGCACGTCCAGGGCCGCCTTCAGTGGGGAGTCGACATTTCCCCGCTCGGCGTGGGCCAGGTCGGCGTCGATGGCCTTTGTCACGGTCTCGCGGAACACCGCCGGTCCGGCGAAGGTACGGCCTTCGAAGGGGCGTGCCAGCCGGTCGAGGTCTATCCGGGGCAGATCTCCCGCCCCGTGCCGGTCCGCGATCTTGGCGACGGCCGGCAGGCCCGCTTCCGCTGTGGCTGCTGCCTCGGCGACGAAGTCCGCCGCAGCGGCGGTGCACCCGCGTTGCCGCAGGGCCGTGGCGTAGTAGACGAGCTCGACCTCGGCCATCAGCCAGGGCAGGATGTCGGCGCGGAAATCGTAGGGGCGTCTGCCGCAGTGGCGGCGAACGCGTTCGGCTGTGAAGATCACGTGCGTGTAGCGGTGGTCCGGGTGCTTCTGGTTGCGGCCGCGGGCGGGCAGGGGCATGCCGCTGCGGGAGCCGGCGATCAGGAGGGGTTCGTCGCCGCTGGGGACGTACCGCAGCCGCCCCGGTCCGGCGTGCGCGAACGAACCGCCGCGGCCCGTGGTGAGCGCGGCCATCACGTCGTAGAAGGACAGGCCCAGGCCGAGGACTCCTACGAGGGAGCCGGCGGGGAGGGTTTCCAGCGGCATGTCGGCTGCCGAGTCACCGGCGATGTACCGCAGTCCGGGGCGGGTGGCAGCGAACTCGGCGAGTTCCTTATGCCGTCCGGTCAGTTCGGGCCGGGCGTGGCCGGTTACGAGGACCACCCGGTCGGCCCGCAGCCGTGTCCCGTCCGACAGCAGCAGGCCGTAGGCGCCGGCCGTGCGCTCCAGGTCCGTCACGGACGCGGTGATCCTGCGCAGCCGGGTGCCGGGTGGCAGTGACCGTTCCGCGGTGTCCAGCACGTAGTCCATGTAGCGGCCGTGCAGGGCGCGCGGCGCGTAGCCGTTGGGCCCAGGACAGCCGGCGGGGTCGACGGCGTTCCACCATTGGGCCAGGGACGGTCCGGCGCCGGCGCGGGCGGGGCCGTTGTCGGCTGGGCCGGAGAAGGCAGAGACCTCGCCGGCCACGGTGTTCATCAGGAACCATTCAGGCTGGTCCGGCCGCCACACGCGGCCGCTGCCCACGCGTACCGCGTCGATCAGGCTGATCTCCAGCGGGTGGGCGGGCGGGTCCCCCGCGAGCCTCGCCGCCAGCCGCTCCACCACGGACAGCCCTCGCGGACCGCTGCCGACCACCGCGATCCGGTACGGCGGGCCGGCGCCTTGTGAAAAACTTTCCACGGCATGGTGCGTCACAGAATTGTCTCCCCCGTCCGGGGGCCCGCATGCACAGCGGACACTGCGCGGCACTGCATTCCCCCGAAGCCGGTCACGATCCTAATTCGGTACAGGAGGCCGATACAATGCGGAATTGTTCATGCTTCCTGTGAATTCCGTTCATGCAGGCCCTGCGGCGGCCGACGACGGAATTCCGGATGGTACGGTCTGGGAGTCCGGCTGGCGTTTTCCTGTAGCAGCCGGGAACGGGGGCTGGGCATGGAGAAGCGGACGGACCGACGTCCCGCACTTCTGTTGATGGATTTCATCAACGAGATCGTGCATCCGGAGGGGAAGTACGCGGCAGACGGATACGCGGAACAGGTCGCCCGGCGGGGGGTGCTCGACCGCGCGGTGGAGGCGCTGGCGCTGGCCCGGGCGAAGGGCGTCCCTGTGGTGCACGTCGTGGTCGGCTTCTCCCCGCATTACGCGGAGTGGCCCGTGCGGTCGCCGGTCTTCCGCGAGGCGAAGGACGGCGGGCGGCTCGTCCTGGGCACCTGGGCGACGCGGGTGCACGACGCGCTCGCGCCCGCCCCGGGTGAGCCGGTGGTGGCGAAGCACCGGGTCAGCCCGTTCCTTGGGACGGATCTGGAACAGCTGCTGCGCGGACTGGGGTGCGACACGCTGCTCCTCGCCGGCGTCACCACCGACCTCGTGGTGCTGTCCGCCGCCCGCGAGGCGCACGACCGCGACTACGAGGTCGAGGTACTCGCGGACGCCACGGCGGCGAGGGACGACGCGCGGCACGCGGCGGCCCTGACGGTGCTGGCCGCCACCGCCACCGTCACCACGGTCGCGGAAGCCCTGGAGGGCTGAAGATCACGGAAGCGGTCGCAGCGTCACTCCGGGGCCGGTGTGAGGCAGCGGGCCCGGTGTGAGCGGTGGGCAGGGAAACAGCGAGCAGCAGCCGAGAAAGGGCGGAATCATGCCGAAGTGCGCATCGGCCCGGCTGAGTGGAATGGAGAATTCAGCCACCTATGCAATTTTCGATCTCGTACGGAATCTGCGCGCCCGGGGTACGCCCGTCATCGATCTCGGAGGCGGCGAGCCCGCGTTCGATACGCCGCGGCACATCACCGACGAGGCAGTGACCGCGCTGTACGGCGGATTCACGCACTACACGCCCAGCCGTGGGACGCCGGAACTCCTCTCCGCTATTGCAGGAAAGTTGGAGGAGGAGAACGGTGTCGCCGTCGATCCGACCCGGGACATTGTCGTCACCCCGTCCGCGAAACACGCCTTGTTCATTTCCCTGCTGACCGTGCTCGATCCCGGGGACGAGTTGCTGGTCCTCACCCCGGGCTGGGTCAGTTACGGGGCGATGGCCCGGTTGGCGGGGGCCCGTCCGGTGCCCGTTGCGCTGAGCCCGGCGGACGGGTTCCGTATCACCCGTGAGCGTCTGGAGTCTCGGGTGACCGGCCGGACCCGGGCCCTGCTGGTGAACACTCCGAACAACCCGACGGGGCGGGCCCTGTCCTCCGGGGAGGCCGCTGTCATCGCCGCCTTCGCCAAGGACCACGACCTTTTCATCGTCACCGACGAGATCTACGAGAAGATTCTTTACGACGGGACCCGTCACCTCAGCCTGGCGGCGCTTCCCGGCTGCGCGGAGCGGACACTCACGGTCAACGGCTTCTCCAAGGCGTACGCCATGACCGGCTGGCGGCTGGGCTGGGTCAGCGGGCCGGGCCGTCTGGTGGGAGAGGCGCTCAAGGCACTGCAGCACACGGTCGGCTGTGCCAGCGCCTTCGTCCAGCGCGGCGGAGCCACCGCCCTTCTCGGTCCGCAGGACGCCGTGGGGAGGATGACGGCGGAATACGCCTCCCGCCGGAAGCTGATCATCGACGGGCTGAACGCCCTGCCGGGCATTCTCTGTGCTCCGCCCGAGGGGACCTTCTACGCGTTCGCCGACATCGTCGGCACGGGCGCCGCGGACTCCACCGCGTATGCCGAGTGGCTGCTGCGGGAGGCCGGGGTGGCGGTCACTCCGGGATCCGCTTTCGGTGCCGGCGGCGAGGGCCACGTTCGGCTCTCCTTCGCTGCCTCCCGTGAGGACATCGAGGAGGCGCTGGAGCGGATGGGCAGCGCCATGGCCCGGTGGGGCTGAGCCGACCGTTTTTCGTTGCGGCACCGCCGATGGCCCACGAGGACGAGGAGAGTCCGTCGCATGGCAAGGACACTGGCGCACAAGGTGTGGGACGAGCACGTCGTAAGGCACGGCGGCGAGGGTGAGGACCTGCTCTACATCGATCTGCAACTGCTGCACGAGGTCAACACGCCGCAGGCGTTCGAGGCGCTGCACGCCGCGGGACGGACGGTACGCCGCCCGGACCTCACGCTTGGGACGGAGGATCACAACACGCCCACCCGGTCGGTCGACGCCGTCGTCTCCGACCCTTCGGGCCGTCGGCAGATGCGGCTGATGCGGGAGAACTGCGAGCGCCACGGCATTCCGCTGCACCGGCTGGGCTCCGCCGGCCAGGGCATTGTGCATGTGATCGGTCCGGAACTCGGGCTGGTCCGCCCCGGCATGACGATCGTCTGCTGCGACTCGCACACCACGACGCTCGGCGCGTTCGGAGCGCTCGCCTTCGGTATCGGTGCCAGCCAGGTCGAGCACGTGCTGGCGACGCAGACGCTGACGATGCGCCGTCTCCCCGATATGGCGGTCACGTGCACCGGCCGGCTGCGAGAGGGCGTCACGGCCAAGGATCTGATGCTGGCGCTGATCGCCCGGATCGGCACCGCGGGTGGTCAGGGACACGTCGTGGAGTACCGGGGCGAGGCGGTCGCCGGCCTCTCGATGGAGGGCCGGATGACCTTGTGCAACATGTCCGTCGAGGCCGGGTCCAAGGCCGGGCTGATCGCTCCGGACGACACCGCGTTCGCGTCTCTGCGGGACCGCCCGGGGATGCCGCAGGGGGCCGGCTGGGACGCCGAGGTGGCGTACTGGAAGGGGCTGCGCAGCGACGACGGGGCGCGATTCGCACGAGAGGTGACCCTGGATGCGGGTGCGATCGGCCCGTACGTCTCCTGGGGCACCAACCCGGGGCAGAGCGTTCCGCTCGACGGCCGGGTGCCCGGCAGTGACCGGTTCGCCGACGCGGCCGAACGCGCGGCGGCCGAGCGTGCCCTGGAGTACATGGGGCTGCGGCCGGGCACCGCCATGCGGGACGTCCGTATCGACACGGTCTTCCTCGGTTCCTGCACCAACGGCCGGATCGAGGACCTGCGGGCCGCCGCTGAGGTGCTGCGCGGCCGCCGGGTCGCGGACGGGCTCTCCATGGTCATCGTCCCCGGCTCGGCCGGTGTGCGGCGGCAAGCCGTCGCCGAAGGGCTGGACCGGGTCTTCACCGAAGCCGGCGCGGACTTCCGGGCGGGGGCCGGCTGCTCGATGTGCGCCGCGCTCAACGAGGACCGGCGGCGGCCCCGCGCACGGGGCGCCGACACCCCCAACCGCCACATAGTGTGCCGGCAGGGCCAGGTGTCACCTGCACAGAAAGGGGAGCCGACCGTAG